>JADFNA010000082.1 GCA_022563625.1 Candidatus Zixiibacteriota bacterium | reverse complement strand
GAGGACGCAAAGGCCGATGCCGAGAGGTTCATTCGAGAAACGTTCGAACAAGAGTATGGCCTAAAGCAGGCAAAGAAGTTGGCCGCTTTTGCGGAGCGACTGATGATATTTCATCGCAGCCTTCAATGATCGCATTGACTTCTCTTATAGTAAAGTTCTTGCGCACTTCGCCGGTTTCCTGCGCCCGATTAAAGTCAGCGCGCGAGGCCCACTTGGTTATATAGATCACATTCGTTCCAATTTTGTCGATTGATGATTCGGCATACCGGCTAAAACCGTCGAGAATCGTGTTGACCAAAATGACCGCCATCACGCCGATCATAACACCAAAAATCGTCATGCCGCTGCGAAACTTGTGTGCGCGAAGCGACTGAAGGGCCATCAGGACGCTCTCATACGTTTGCGTTAGTTTTGCAGAATACTCGCCCATCTCAACACTCGTTCTCTTTATGATTATTCATTTCCGGGCCTATTCAAAACTCAAAGCCTTGATAGGGTCCAGCCGCGCCGCTTTTACAGCGGGGTAGATGCCAAAAAACAGCCCAACAGTGGTGGATATACCCACCCCGAGATAAACAGCCAGCATAGTCGTAGGCGTATGTATATCCATCCACGACAGAATCGCGCCCGCCAGAGTCATGCCGAAAAGTATCCCGAATAACCCGCCCACAGCCGAGAGGGTGAGGGTCTCATACAAGAATTGTGAGCGAATGTGTGACTGCCGGGCGCCGAGTGATTTCCTGACGCCGATTTCTCGAGTCCGTTCCGTAACTGACACCATCATAATGTTCATCACCACGATGCCCCCTATCACAATCGAAAGAAATGGCAGGGCCACAAGAATTACACGAAAGGCTCGTGTGAAGGTGTTAATGAAACTGAGTATCGCATCCGGGGTGAGCAGATCAAAGTCATCTTCCTCATCATATGGCACATGTCGTTTGGAGCGCAGAACAACCCGGGTTTGGTCCATGGCCTCTTCCAAGCGGTCACGAGACACGGCCTTGACAACGAGATTCACCCGCCTCCCCTGCTCGCCGAAATTTTTGCGCAGCGTCGAGAGCGGCATATAAATAAACTCGTCTTGAGATTGTCCAAAAAGTGAACCGATTTTGTCAGCTATTCCAATCACCGTATAGCGCAGACGCCGAATTCTGATTGTTTTGCCCAGCGGGTCTTCGCCTTCGAACAGGTCTTCGACCACATCCTGTCCGACAAAGACTACGTTTTTGCTGCCCCGCTCTTCTTCTTCGCTAAAATATCTGCCGCGAAACACGTCAACATCACGCATAGCCAGGTGGTTTGATGTTTGCCCTTCAATAGACACCCGCGGCATGGTCTTCGAGCCGTACTTTATATTTGAATTTGCGTAGCCCTCCGCGCCAACGTCTTCGCAGGCGTCACAGCCATCTTTGATTGGTTCAATAAAATCGCGCGTGATGATTTTGCGCCGGCGCTTCTTTTCATACTCTGACCAACTGGTGACAATCCCGAATCTGGTGACCATGAATGTGTTCTGGCCCATGTTGGAAAAAACATCCTCCATGTTGCTTTGCATACCCTCAACCGTTGAAACAATCGCGATCACTGACGTGATACCCATCACCATGCCCAGCACAGTCAGGCCCGAGCGCAGCTTGTTGCCCCACACGGCGGAAAGCGCTTCGCGCATAATTGCAAAAGTAATCATGCGACCCGGCCCCTAGTTTTTTCCCCGGAAGTCAACACGCTGTCATCGGAGATTCTCCCGTCAAGGATAGTTATTACCCGGTTTGCGTGGGATGCGATGTCAGGCTCATGCGTGACAAGAATGATCGTGTTCCCCTGCTGATGTAGGCGGTCGCACAGGGCCATGATTTCCTGGCTGGTCTTGCTGTCCAGATTACCGGTCGGTTCATCGGCCAGCAGAATTGACGGGTTATTGACCAGTGCTCTGGCCATTGCCACACGCTGGCGCTGCCCGCCGGAAAGCTGATTCGGCTGATGTGTCATGCGGTCACCCAGATCCACTTTCTTGAGGGCGATGATTGCTTTCTCGCGCCGTACGTCACGCGGGTCGCCGCTATAGATCAGCGGCAGCTCCACATTGTGCAGCGCTGTGGCCCGGGCCAGAAGGTTGAATGTCTGGAACACAAACCCTATCTCGCGGTTACGAATGACCGCCAGTTGGTCATCCGTCATTGAGCCGACATCAGCGCCATTGAGTGTATATTCGCCGCTGGTGGGCGTGTCCAGGCAGCCTATCAGATTCATCAAAGTCGACTTGCCTGATCCGGAGGGACCCATAATCGCCACATATTCGCCGCGGTCAATATTGAGCGTCACACCACGGAGGGCGTGGACCTTCTCCGCACCCATGATATAGGTTTTCCAGATGTCTTTGGTTTCAATAAGTCTCAAAACCGTTAGCTCCTTCCGCGTCTGCCGCGCCGTCCCTTGCGGGATTTGGACTTCTTGCCGTCAAGATCGTCTAATGATTTCTGATCAATTTTCACTTCGTCGCCGTCTTCCAGTTCGCGCAATGTCTTGAACGATCCGGAGATTATTGTGTCACCCTTTTGAACGCCGGAAATCATGACAATGTTTTTCTCGTCCGCTATACCTGTCTGAACTTCGAGGAATACCGCTATTCCATCACGGACAACAAACACGCCGGTTTTCTTCTCCGGCTCTTCGTCTTCGTATCCGTCTTCGTCGTCGATGAGACCATTACCCGGCATCCCGCCTTCGTCGTCGGAACCGTCTGCATCTTCATTATCATCATCAACAGTGTTTTCCGCGGCATTCACCTCATTGGCGAAAATGCCTCCAGAACTGCCCTCGTTTTCGTCCAGCGTATCTTCTGGCAATTCACGCAGAACAATCGATGCATAGGGCACGATAACCGCATTCTCTTCGGTAGAGGTTGTTATATCAACAGCCGCAGACATACCCGGCCTGATATGGGCGCTGGTCGGTGCGAAACGCACTTTGACCCGGAAGTTAATCGAAACCTCCTGCGTTCCCTGACCCTGCAGTATCGCCGAATTGCCGATTTCAACGACAGTACCGTCAAAAACTGAATCCGGGAATGCATCAACTTCAATCGCGGCCGACTGTCCCAGACCAATTTTGGCGATTTCCGTTTCATCCACATCGACATCGACTTCAAAGACCGAAAGATCAGAGATTGTCATCAATGTCTTGCCCTGGGTAAACGAGGTTTGCGCCTGGGCGATTTCTCCAACTTCGGCGGCAAGGAAAGTAACCACACCGTCCATCGGAGAGGTGATTGTAGCCCGATCCAAATTGTCCTGGGCTTTGTTCAAACGCGCTTTGAGGGTTTTCACCTGGCTTTGCATGGCCAGATAAGTGGCTTTCGAATTCTCGTATGAGTATCTGGCCGTAGTAAAGTCGGACTCGGAATTTAGTTTGCGCTCGCGCAGTTTAGTCTGGCGCTCGAATTCTTCTTTATTCCGGTCTCGCTGCACTCTGGCGCCGTCGGCTCTGGCCTCGATTTCGTCCAGCGAATACTGCGCTTGTTCTCGATCAGAACCCAACTGCACCCGGTCGATCTGAATCAGCAAATCACCTTTAGATACAATCTCGCCTTCGCTGACATACAGCGCGACAATTTCACCTGAGACCTGTGAGGTAATGTCCACTTTCGTTTGCGGCTGAATCCGGCCCGAGGCCGAAACCTGCTCGGAGATGTCCCTGATCTTGGCCAGATCGACCTGCACCGTGGTCGCGTTTGAGTTGTCGCCGATCAGGCTGAACGCTGCCCCGCCCCCGATCACAACAACTCCGATCACAATAATTAGCGTTTTCTTTGTTCTACGTTTCATTTTCGTCACCTTGAACTTGCATTTGTTTAGCCGCTCTTTTGCTCTCTGCGCCACCCTGACGCGATACTATATATTATACTTCATAATCCTTCTCCCACAGCAATTTGCGGGCCGGAGAATATCGTTATTTCGGACCCTATTTTTTATGATCCCATAGCGTTTTCCAGCTTCGCCACGGCCAGGTTAAGGTCCAGTTTGGACCTGATCAGGCTGACCTGGGCTTCCTTGAGACTAACCTGCGCATCCAGCAAATCAAGAATCGAGGCCGATCCCAAATTGTATTTTTCCTGCGCGAGATTCATGTCTTCGCTGGCCGAAACCACTGTTTCCTTGGAGACTTTGACCTGTTCGGTTGCCTTTTGCACATCAAGATAGTTGGTTTTGACATTCTTAACAATTTTGTTGCGCAACTCAAATTCTGCAGCCCTGGCGTTATTATGCGCTACTTTTCGTCCCACTACCCTGCTTTCGCGATTTAATTGATCAAAAATGTTCCAACGAACGCTGATACCGAGTCTGGTGCTGGTAGAAGATGAAGTAAAAGGCTGGCCCGAAGGGTCCGGACTCGTGTTGTCTGACCATGATCTGCTGACGTTAGCGCTCAATGAAGGCAGATAATCGCCGTAAGAAGATTTCAAGAAGTGGTTCATGGTTGACACATCAAGACGCGCTGCGCGCAAATCGGGGTGATTGCTTAATCCGGTTTGTATGGCGCTTTCAATTGTTCCGGAATAAACATCCTCAGCATAGGTCGTGTCAAAACTGTTATCGTCTGAAGGATTAAGACCGACCACGAACGCAAGATCCGCTGCGCGTGTTTGCACGGCGTTATCGGCTTCAAGCAGTGACAGATTGTCATTGCCAAATCGAACTTTTTGCTTGAGTACATCAGACAATGAAGCCGACCCGACATCATATCTCGATTGCACCAGATTGAGCTGCTCCTGCGAGCGCCTGACGGCTTCCTCCTGTACAGACAGATTGCGCAGATTGGCCAGATAGGCCAGATAGGCTGTTTTGACCTCGAGTTCCAGGTTCTGTTCGGTTCGCAAGACGTTCAGCTGGCTGCTTTTTCGCAGTTTGCGCACACCGAGATAGTCATGAACATTAGACAATCCATCAAATAGCATCAATCCGGCGCTCAGAGAAAAAGAAGCGCCGGTCAAATCAACATCCGGCAGAGTTGCATCAACCCGCATCCCGGCGGTGGGATCAAAGAAGTTTTGCTCCCTCTCTCGTAGCCGGGTTTCGGACGTATTGTATGAACCGCTAATCGAAGGCAAAAAGAGTCTGCCAAATTGACGCCTGACCTCGGCGGCGTCGTTTCGCTCCTGGCCTTCAGCTCTTTGTATAGATTCTCTGTTCAACTTCGCCAACTTGAGGCATTGTTCGAGTGTATATGTTTTAGCGGAGACTGGCCCGGCGGCGCCAAATAGAATGGCGCAGGCCAGCGCCGCGATCAAAACCGGTGACTTCAATGTCATCTGCCCTTGCGGAATACTTCTCATTCTGTTGCTCCTGAAAATGTTACAAATGTGTTGTAAATACGTTTACCCCGGAGAATAGTAATCGTTTACCGATCTCTGCCCTACCCTACGAGTCTGCATCCAAAGTGTTTCAAAAAACACCCCAAATCACCAAATCATCCGACCCCGGAAATTTTGCTGATATATACGGCTAATAAACAAGCGCCCCTCCCATCAGCCCGTTGGCCAGCGCCACCAGCGCGATGAAGGCCAGCCACGCAGGAGTTAGGATGAAGGCGAAACTTAACGCTGGCTTACTATATATTGCGCCCAGTCCGATACAGGTCACGGCGATGCGCCACATGCTGAAAAACTCCATCTGCCGCAACAGATAATAGTTAAATGAATTGTCAGGCGTTGTCCAAACGGAGCCGAGTCCAATTTGAACATAACTGGAACCCTTGGCGGCCATCAAAGCGGTCCTGGCGATGTCTCCCGCCAGGCCGATGAATCCGGCAAAAGCAACAACAGTCAACACCTGCCAAAAAAGCGCCTGCCCGCCCAGCAAGAAATTCCCGCCGAACCAGGCAAACAATGCAATACACACAGCGAACAGACCGGCGAAAGCCAGTTCAGTTAGAGTATTGAGCGGAGTAATCTTGAATTCCTGATCAACTCCTTCCTCGATTTGTTGTCGAATGTCTTCATACTGTTGCGTGGAGAGCTGGTCGCGGACGCGTTCAAGCTGCGATAACGCCGCCCGTTTTATATCAGGCGCTAAATATGGTCCCTGCAACGACTGAATCGCTATTCCTAGCATGCCCGTGATCAGCAACGCGATCACCCACTGCCAGGCCCCGAAACCGCCGGAGAACGCCTCGTGCGGAGACAGAAACGATTGATACAGCCGTAGGAAGAATCCTTTAGGCCGGCCGGCGCCATGGGAAAACGGTCCACTCAAATCAGTCTTCACAGTTCTTTCGATAATTTGTGACAAAGCCGTCCTGATCAATCTGACAAATCGGGGCGGACTCCACAGAGAGACCAAGATAGGCCCCGCTTGCTTAGATTACCACGCTTGGACCAGCGCTATTCAATTATTCTCAATTATTTTAGTGTTTATTGGGGCCATATCCCCGGCCGCTCTCCGTAACTGGGTCGCTTATGCTGTGTGTTGGTTCATGGTTTTCAACGAAACTTTTCCGCAATTAATTTGCTCCAGAATAAGCGGGCGCTCTTTCTCTTAATAAAACAGGCAATGAAAAGGTAAAGAACAAGGCATAGAAAAGGGCGAAGCGGGCAACGCCCACTCCGCCGGTAAATTGGATTCGCCAAACGCTCGTCATTTTATAAACATCGGCGCCAGCACCAGCGACACAATCGCCATCAACTTGATTAAGATATTCATTGATGGGCCAGATGTGTCTTTGAACGGGTCGCCGACAGTATCTCCTACCACTCCGGCTTTGTGCGCATCCGATCCTTTGCCCCCATGCGCTCCGGCTTCAATATATTTCTTGGCGTTGTCCCAGGCCCCGCCGGCATTCGCCATGAAGATGGCCATCACCAAGCCTGAGACCAGGGTGCCGATCAGCACCCCTCCGAGCGCCTCCGGCGACCACAACACCCCAACCGCGACCGGCACGACCACCGCCAACAGGCCGGGGACGATCATCTCACGGATGGCGCCGTGCACTGAGA
>JADFNA010000081.1 GCA_022563625.1 Candidatus Zixiibacteriota bacterium | reverse complement strand
TTTGATGGAGCAGAGCTCGCAACAGACACAGCACCCCAGTCCACTTTTACATTGCTTAGGCTGCAGTATAGGCACTGGATTTGATGCTCAATTTTTGGTTGTAAATTTTCTCCTGGCTGACCAAGTCGAATTGATAATTCTGTTCGAGAATACTGATTTTACGGCGCGAATCGAGCGTCTTAAATCGCACCGAAGTCGCATCAATCCGGCTGGGTACGTCGCGAAAAGCCAGACGCCCGGACCCCTTGCGAAACTCCAGTTCCCGCACTTCGCGTATGACACCCAGATCACTGTTGTAAACTGTCACGGAAACTTCGGCCGATGCGTTAATCCACAGCCCGAGCGCCAGAAACATCGCCCCGGCCTGTTTGGACAGATCTGTGAATCGCCTGCCGCCGGGCCTCGGTTTTTCAGTTGAGATTGCCGGCTCAATCCCTTGCCAGCTCCGCATATTCATATATTTCCCCTCCCTCGTCTTTAACAAAGTCCTCGCATCAAAGCCCCCCAAGCCCCCCGATTTCATTATACAGTATTATACAACTCCGGGAGAGACACAATCGACAATTTGCCGGGTGAAAATTCAAGAAACCATCCACCGCCCGGAATCCAATAATCTCTGGACAGGTGGCGGTTTAGCGCTTACATTGAGCTTAGCAAGCGCCCTGGTTGTCATAACAAATTTTTGAACTAAACGGGGTTCAATGATGCGTCACCAGCGAGACAGAAATTGGCCCGGCGTTCACCATTTGCCGGGAATAACACTCCTGTCCAATTGGCCCGGAAGGTCCGGTTTGCCTCCCGCGCCCTACATCACAGAGCCATGGATACCAACCGGATTCGGCCCCGGCGAGGGTCCTGATCTGCGGGAATCAAGTTCCGTCCATCGCCGCTTGACTGCCTCTGACCTGACCTTCCGCTCAGACATTCTCTGCCGTAATGAAATTGATTCCTTGCTAGAGGCGTCCGAGGCCAGGCAAGCCGGTCATATTTTGCAGAATCGCTCTGACCATCTCTGCCCCTCATGCGGCTTTGCAAAGCTGAGAATTGACGCAGACCTGCATGTCAGCTGCCCGATTTGCGGCTTTGGCGCGCACCGACAGCCTGAACGGTGAAGGTATTGCACAGTATAGTCTGGGCGAAATGGCGTCCCTTAGCTCTCCCGTTATTGATCCAACAGAATTTCTAAAGCGGCATCCCCAGCCGTTTGGCGCCGCGTTTGAGAAAGCCGGGGGCGAGTTTCATCCGCCGACCAACAGATTCTAGCCGCCCGAACAAATCCTCAGCGCTGGGGTGAATCAGCGCCGGGTCGAGTTGAAAGTTTGCTTTTTCGATATTGTCATGAATTTGCGCATACAATTCCCAGATGACTTCAAGGCTGTAACGATATGCTTCATCGAGATGCGCGTAAATCGGCAGTCTTGCCGGGCGGGATTTTTGACGGTATCCGGCGGCCAGTTGATGATAATTCGCGATCAAAGCCGTAAAGTTCTCAGTTTGACTCCCCACAGCGGAAGATTCCAAATCGCCCTGCGAGACGCCGAAACGCTCTCTCATGCTCGCGGGTATATATTCCAGCGAGAGGGCAAAGTCGTCTCTGAAATCGCGCATGATATGTGTCATGTAGGAAAACATGGCCAGCGGCCGGGCCGAGGTATAACAGTCAACCGGCGCTGCAGCATACCCGTCTGGTCCCTCCTTCAGTCCAATCAAATGCACAAAAACAGACGCCGGCGCCACAGCGGCGCCTTTGGCATAGCGGGCAAAACTCAAAAACGTCTCAAAGCCGCTGTGGGTCAGATCATAGGCCATCGACCGCGCCAGACGCCGCCAGGGCCAGAGCGGAATTTTGAAACGCATGATTGTCTCGCGCAGTTCGGCCAATTCCTGAGGGAGACCTGGCGCCGCCCGATGGGGCTTTTCCAGGCTCTCCAGCGTCTGTTTCAGAATCAGGCTGATTTCTACGCGCTGCTGCTGATTCGGTATACCGCCTGCCGATTTTGCGTCATCCACCAGGTCGTCCATGATTCGCATTGACCGATAACAAACACGAAAGGCCCGATAGCGTTCATCATCCCAGAATGATGCGGCAATATCCAGAATCGGGTTTTTTAGTGTGGAAGGCAGGGTGAGATTCATGATTTATCCGGCTTGAGCGATAGACTACTCATCGCCGTCATGAGCTAGATAAGGCGCCAACCGTCAGGTGTAAAGTCTTCCAGTTTGATCAGCCTGCCGATTACGATTATATTTTGCCAGCGCGTGTCAATGTCCGTATTATGGCCTCGAATCAACGACATCAAGCGCCCGGCCGCGCCGATTGTGTCGATCGAAACCCCAAAAAGCGCCATCGCCTTCGAAAATGCTCAAGTGTCTGATATGAAAATACTATTTGTCACACATAACTACCCGAGGAACAAGGATGATTTTTCCGGGGTGTTCCTTCGTTTTCTGGCGCGCCGGCTGGCAGAGGAGGGTATTCATGTCTCGGTTCTGGCGCCGCATGATATGGGCGCTCCGGAGTCTGAAAAGATGGACGGTATCAGCATCAAGCGCTTTTGTTATGGACCGCCCGATCAGGAAACATTTGCCTATCGCGGCGACATGCACCGGCAGATTCTCAGCCTGGCGGGTTTGATCAAATTCCGCCGGTTTGCCAGAAGTTTTCGCGCTGCGGCAGTTCGCATGGTCAAAGATCAATCCTTTGACCTGATTGCCGCCCACTGGGCGCTGCCGTCCTCGCGGGCCGCGCTGGCCGCCGCTAAAGCGGCCAATGTTCCGCTCGTCGTGCATTCGCATGGCACTGACGTGCGCCTGCTGTCACAAACGTTCGCGGCGCGCCGTTTTGCCGCCTCGGCTCTCAAACACGCCTCGGCCTGGACTGTGGTTAGCTCATATCTCAAAGGATTGGCCGCGGAGGCGTTCCCCAAACTGGCCGGTAAAACCCGCGTCGCTCCCCTGCCGTCTGATCCGGATTTGTTCTGGCCGGAGGACATCGGCCGGCGGAATCCGGGATTGATCGTTTCGGTCACCCGCTTTGTGCCGCAGAAACGTGTCGAGTATCTGATTGACGCTGGCGCGATACTCAAAGAGCGCGGGGTTAAGTTCAAAATCGAGCTGTATGGCTCCGGGCCGCTCGAAGAGGAGCTCAAACAGCGCGCGCGGGACAAGGATCTGGCCGGGATTGTCTCATTTTATGGGCCGGTCACCCAGGAAGAACTGCGCGCGATTTACAATCGGGCCGGGATTATTGTCCTAAACTCAATCAAAGAGGGTTTTGGCCTGACACTGGTGGAGGGAGCGCTGTGTGGCTGTCTGCCAATTGGCGTGCGCTCTGGCGGTATTCCGGATATTATTGAACACGAAACCAGCGGCTTTCTGGCGGAGCCTGATGACGCCGAATCACTGGCTAATGTTCTGCAGACGGCCCTGGAAAGCCCCGAACGCTCAGAAGCGCTTTCGCAAATAGCCCGCCAGAGCGCATTGGAGCGTTTCGCCGGAGCGGCGGTGGCGCGGCGCTACGCGGAGATTTATCGCAACGCGGCGGGAAAGCAGTCGCCAAGTTTTCATAATTCAAAATTGTAGGGGCGCCCGTGCCCTTCGACCTGCGGCGCTATGAAACCCTGTCAGGCCACACGGCCGATTTTATCTACCGCAAGAACCTGCCGGAACACGGTAAATCGTTCAGTCGCGCTTTTAGCGCCTTGCCGGTAGTCTGTTCTCTTCTCTCCCACCTGCCCGGTATTGACAAATCGACAATTCAACACGTGATTCACCGTGTGGTGGCAACAAAGACAGAAAACTCGCTTGAAAGCTACTGGGAAAACAGACTGACCGCCAACTGGGGACTTGAGGGAGTCGGTTACTATGGACTCGGTCGGCCCTATAATACCTGGCTTTACAGAATTCGCAAACTCGTTTTTCTGCGCCAGATGAAATCGCTGATCGAAGATTTCTCCGATCTCTCTGTCTTGGATATTGGATCAGGTACGGGCTTCTATGTCGATTTATGGCGGTCTCTCGGAGTAAACTCAGTGGTTGCTACTGATATTACAAACGTTGCCGTAAAGAACCTGCAAGATAGATTTCCCGATCTGCGCTGTCTCAGGCTTGACGCTGGCGATAAACTCCAGGGCGATGAACATGTGGCCCGCTATGACATTGTTTCTGCGATGGATGTACTGTTTCATATAGTAGATGACAAGCGATATCGGCAAGCGATCCAAAATGTATCACAAACGCTAAAACCGGGGGGGCATCTTGTTATAGCCGAGAACTTCATTCATGGTCCGGCATTGCGCGCAACCTATCAGGTCAGTCGATCTCTGAGCGAAATTACGGAAATGTTGCAAGAGGCTGGGTTTGAGATTGTCTCACGAGCGCCAATGTTTGCACTGATGAATTACCCGACAGATTCGAACAGCCGCCTGCTAAAAATATTCTGGCGCCTGTTAACCCTCCCCCCGAAAGTGATCTCCCCGCTGGGCCACATTGTCGGGGCTCTGATCTACCCTGTAGAAGCGCTGGCGCTATCGATAATCAAAGAAGGCCCTTCGACAGAGATGATGATTTGTAAAAAGCGCATCTAAAAACTTCACTACTCACTGACTGGAATACTCAACTCGAACCGAATAATCCGCTAGCGTTATCCCACGAAACTCTAATGCACGGATAAGAGGCAAGAGAAAGAGGTACGGGGACTCCCATGAGGGCGCTCAAAAAAAGGCAGAACCACATGGGTTCTGCCCTACAGAAAATGACACTGTACAACTGTCAAACGAAAGAACTTAATGCTCGTGATTGGCGAATGTTTTATCGGTTGGGTAGGTGCCGAGGACTTTGATAAACGGTGCTATCTCGGCTAAATGGTCGAGCGCCTTGACACCGCGTTCCGAATGCGCCGAGTCGGCGAAATCAATATAGAAGTAATACTGCCAGCCGGCCTGGCGCATCGGTCGTGATTCAATTTTTGTCAGCGAAATATCTCTGAGCGCGAAAACCGACAGGCATTTGAACAGAGCTCCCGGTTCGTTTTTTAGCGAAAAGACCACTGATGTCTTGCTTTCGCCCTCAAACGGTTCGGGTTCGCGCGCGATAATCAAAAAGCGGGTGAAATTTGTGGGCTGGTCTTCCAGATGTTCTTTCAGAATCTCCATGCCATAAATCTCGGCCGCCGACACACCGGCCAGCGCAGCAGCATTCACCAGTGACGATTCTGCCACCATCTTAACCGCCCCGGCGGTGTCATTCCACAGAATAGGTTTCATTTTCGGATGTGCCTTGAAAAACTCGCGGCATTGCTCCAGCGCTACCGGGTGTGAATAAACTTTGTTGATACTCTCAACGGTGGAGCCTTTCCGGGCCAACAGCGCGTGCGACACGCGATAGTTCACCTCGCCTACCACCGGCAGCTGCCATTCGAGCAGCAGGTCATAGTTCTGATGAATTGAGCCGACCAGCGAATTCTCGATCGGCGCCATACCATAAGTTACTTTGCCCGAAGAAACCGCCTCGAAAATCTCAGCAAAGGTCTCACACGGCATAGTTTTCACCTCGGCGCCAAAAGCTGTCTTGGCGGCGGCCTCCGAATGCGCCCCATGGTCGCCCTGAAAGGCGACCAGAATATCGCTGCGGCCGTTGCGCATTGTCGATGTTTCTGTTTTGCTGACTGGATTGTTCATTGATAGATCCACTATTCTATAGCTCCTTGTTTATCTGCCGAAGAAGTTGGCAGACACAGCTCTCATAGCGAAATATATGCCGAAATCTCCGGTCTTACAATATGGCAAGAGGAGGTTACGATTCGAGGAAGCGTGAAGTAGCGCTGGCGATTGGCGAGTTTGCTTGTGATAGTTTAAGGTGTGTCTAAAAGCCTGCCCCAGAGGGGCGGGCCACAAAGACAATTTGGGAAGGTGATTCTAAGAACCCGAATGGGCCTGTTGAAAAACACCCAAATGTCTTTGCGAGGAGTCCGCCGCAGGCGGACGACGTGGCAATCTCTCTCGCGAGGGATTGCTTCACGGAGTTTATCCTGAGCGAAACCGAAGGGTTCCCAATGACTCAGATTTGACTTCATCAACAAGCCCCAGAGGGGTAGGCCACACCTCTATCTCGCTCGGCTTTTCGACTGAATTTTGAGGAAATTCTCAGGATTCCGTGGCTTCTGATTCGGGAGTTTCCGAATCGCCGTCTTTCTTCTTGTCCTTATCCGAGGCGAATTTTTTGGCCAGTTTGCCGATTTTGCCAATTACCGCAGGGACAGCTTCAACCAACGCATCAATTGTCCCCGGTTTGGCCGGCAGGAGTGAGATGCCATCGGGTTCGATGACGATAAACGCGGCCGGTTCAATTCTCGCGCCGCCACCACCGCCGCCGCCGAAACCGCCGCGATTCTGATTGTCCGAACCCTCGCCGCCGCCAGCGCCAAAGCCGATTGAAATACGAATTATCGGCACCAGCGTCCGCTCGCCGATTGTGATCGGTTCACCTACTATTGATTCTGTGCTGGCGATTTGCTTGAGTTCACCAACTATACTCTTCAGCAATTCCGCAACATTGTTGGACATAGCTATCTCCTGTATGCTATCTCGGTTATTTGGATTTTTTCTTCGCTTTTTTGGGCTTCCAGAGACGATAGAGACCGGCCAGGGGCGCCTCTCTGATGAATTGAAGCGTCGGCAACGCGGCGTCTATCGGACGAAAACGGACCCGGCCAGAAATTTCGACGACCGGCCAGTCGGCCAGATAATCAGGCTCAAAAACGATATATTTGCCAAGCCGGGGAAGCGCCCCAAACAGTGAATGGACCCATCCGGTTGCCATCCCGGTCAGCGCCGGATCACCCAGTCCCCCGGTAATACGGCCGGAAAAATCCGACAGCTCAGTCCGCTTGAAAAGCCTCGCGGCGAAATTTAGCGCGGCTTTGGAGAATCCGGGCAGTACTTTTAGCGCTTGAGTGAAACCCTCCCAGGCCCGTGTGAGGCGGCCTTTTCTACGCT
>JADFNA010000080.1 GCA_022563625.1 Candidatus Zixiibacteriota bacterium | reverse complement strand
AAAGTAAATTGGTTCGCGCGCGAGCTGTCCGGCAAGGGAATTCTGGTGACTGTCCGCCAGAGCCGCGGACGGGACATTGACGCCGCCTGCGGGCAACTGGCAGCTCGCCAACAGAGCGGACAGGCGTTAAAAAAGTAAACTCACGGAGACAAGACTATGAAGAAAGCGCCACGCCGGACAACACAACTTCTTAAAACACATCGTCTGAGAACATGCATTGTAATGCTATCGTTAGTCACGCTGGCCGTTCCGGCAAATATATGCGCCCAGGAAGATAGTGAAGGCTGGAGTGTCGGAACGCTGGATATCAGCGGACTCAAGTGGGGCAAACAGACACGTCGAATCCGCATCGCAAACAACAGCGATGATTATCGTTTTCTGGCCGTTGAATGTGAGACACGCAGTGTTAAAGCAGGATTCGTCAACCCGCGAGTGACACGCTCCAACTACATCATTTTCCCCGGCCAAGAGGGCGAAGTCCGTGTTACTATTGACGTGCCCGAGAGCTTTTCGAAGGTCATTGTAAAATTTGGCCTGTATGATGTTGTCGATACACTCGATGATCTGGCGCTGGGTGAAAAACTCTATGAGATTGAAGAGACTGTTGATGTAACTTTTCCGGAGACGCTTGAACCATATTTGAGCCTGAAACTTAGACCCGGCGGCGCTCTGCGTTACAATGAAACGCTCAGTGACGATTTGCAACTGGCGCTTAACCTGCTTTTGATACAGGGTAAATCGGCGATCACGATTTCCGAGATTATCGGGCTGCAGCCGGAGTATGTCAGCCATCTGATTCGGCTGCTGACTGAGGAAGGCCTGGTGACAGCGCCGAGTGGATGGACACGGTCGGCGTTAGTTGCTATCGAGAAGCTGCCGTTTAGCAGTCTCGACAGCCTGGTCGCCCAGACAACCGCTCATATGTCCGAGACAATCACCAACTCGGTCAAAGACTATCAAAAGCTTCACAAAGAGCTTATCGCCGACGGGACGGTGGCGGCGTATGGAGATCAGGCGGTCGAAGGAACAGGAATATTGCATCATCTGTATCCTGTCATCAGCGGCATTGTTCTCTGGGAGAGATTGGGTTCGACGTTTCTCGGTTCAGATGATGGACCGGTCCAACTGATGAAACAATCCTCACCCTGCGAATACCCCGCTGTCGGATATGGTTACATCCTGGCCGATCCCGCCGCCGAAGACGGCAGGGCTTATTTTCACTTTGACACAAAGCGGCAGCGCAAGATATTCGGACTCGGAGGTGGAAAACTGGCCTGCTATGAGCCTTCGGCAGGTTCCCGCTCACCAAATTACAAAGTAGTCGCGGGAAAACGGCCAATACTCTATCTGGTGGATGAGGCCAGAGTTGATAAGTTATTCAATGTTCTTATCAAACCACTCGAACCTCTGCGCGACAGTTTCGAGTCGGAGTCTAAAAACATCTTCAATCGATCAAAGGCGAAGTTTACTAATGCGCACCGGCTGTGGCTCTGGAACCGCCTGACCACACAAGTCATCGACGCGCTGATTAAGGACGGTGTGATTGAAGATCACAACCGCAACTATTTCACCTGGAAGTCCGACGAATGAAAACACGCAGTTTCTACCGGCAGGCGCCGCTGTGTTTGATGGCCGCGGCTATTGTTATCTCATGTACAGAAAAGAACCCTGCGCGCAATCAGATTCCCTTGATAAAGACACAGATTTCCGAACTTGTCCGCTTTTATCAGGGAGAGCGGAATGACGGAATCGACAGTTTGCTGACGCCTACATACCACGCCGAGATGGGGGAGAAGGGACGCTGGCAGGCGCTTATGGTAAAAGGTGAAATCTGGCCGCTGGCCGGCGCTACCCGGCGGGAGTTTTTCTACACAAACAAGCAGGGAGAGGCTGAACTGAGTTTCGTGTATCGATCACCTGACAGCCAGAGTGACAGCCTGCTCCCGGTAAAAATAACTCTGGCCAAAAAGAAAGACATTTGGCTGGTGGAAGATGTGCAGCCGGTTGAGCCTATTGGGCTGTAGTTCTTGCCATGTTCACAAGCTAAGACGGGCACAGCGTGCGCTACGGCGCCAAATACAAAATACGTAGGGCGGAACCCCTGTGGTTCCGCCTTCCCGATATAGTGTGAAACATTGACAGAACCGCAGGGGTTCTGCCCTACGAACTGCCGTTACGATTTACAGCCCCTAAATTCGAAACCTATGTGATTTCGACCTACATTACTTGAGACCGGTCCATCGCAAAGGAAATGTGCGAAGCGCTTACGGAACGGCGTAGAACTGCATCATGTCCATAGCGAAATGAATACACCAGAACCAGATCACATCGCTTGATCTCTGGATTGTGTACACAAGGCCGACACCCAATGAGGCGTCAAGCAACAAACTGCCCAGCTCTGCGAAACTATATCCCTGAGAAATCATGACCGGGATATGGCCAGCAGCAAAGAGCGCCGCGACCAGAATAATCGAGCCACGGAGTTTCAGAACCGCGCGAAATCGAATGAAGAGAAACGCAATGGTGATGTCCTCCATGAACACTTGTACCATGTGCTGTATATTCTGATAGTGATAAGTGCGCGACACCACCTGAAAGAAACTATCACTGCCCGTCCTTACCATGGTAAAGATTAGGATTGCAAATAGCGCTATGCCAATCCCCAGCGCGAGTTTCGTAAGCGGTTTATTCCCGGATAGCCAGACCGTCGAGAATGGCTGCCGCCGCCAGAGAAGCATCAAAATAACTGGACAAAAAATTATGAACTGGTTTATGCTTTCGAAAAGTCCACCGAAAGCGCCGTCGCTCGGCAATCGAATGCCTTGTTGATAAACTTGCCCAACCAGAATCACTGCAATCACAGCGACAAATGCCTACCCCAGTTCGCGCCATGGTTTTGCGAAAGCCGCAGGTTCAGTTTTAGGCCAGATTGAAGGCGCCAGCCTGGCGATACCGAACCAAACTGCCACGGCAGATCCGTATGAAATAAAAAGCGCGTGGTAATGAGTTATTTCCATGCTTACCTTAAAATGTGTGGCTTACCCCTCTGGACAGACTTCTAAATGCATTCTAATCTGTTACAACCAACAAGTCAAATCCCGAGGTCAGAAACGTAGGGCGGAACCCCTGCGGTTCCTCCTTCTCAATATCGTATGAAACATTGGCAGAACCGCAGGGGTTCTGCCCTACGAGCTCTATGAATTCTTCAGGACCGCCCGGAGTGTCGGGCCTCGAGGGCCAGGAGTTTTTTCTTTAGTTCCAGGCCTCCGCCGTAGCCGCCGAGGCCGTTGGCGCCTACTACGCGGTGGCAGGGGATGACCAGTGGGAGCGGATTGGTGGCGTTGGCGTTGCCGACGGCGCGGCAGGCGCGCGGGGAACCGACGCTGCGAGCGACATCACTGTAGCTGCGCGTTTTACCGTAGGGGATTTTCATAACGCCTTCGACCAGCGTCTTGCGTTTGAAATCGCTGACTTGAATATCTAGCTTGAAGTCAAATCTCCTGCGTTTGCCGGCAAAGTATTCCTTGAGCTGGCCGGCCGCTTTGCGGTTTTCCGCTCCGCCGGAGCGTAATTCAAAATCACCGCGCATGGACCCAATCATCTCGGCCGCGAGACTGGTCCGTTCGCCGGACAGAGAAATACGGCAGACGCCTTTGTCTGTCTGCGCCAATTCGATTCGTCCCAGAGGGCTATTGAAGTGGTGCAAATGAAGCTGCTCGGTTCTTGATCGCGATTTCTTGGATGCTGTTTTCTGCATGACCTATATCTCCTTGTAATTCACTTTCCTTCGTGATAGAATAACGCTAACCCAAGCCGCGCCACAAGTAAAGCGTGTACAGCGACCGATAAGGCCGGTGCCGCTCTGCGCATCTGGTTATTTCTTCAGCGCTCGGTCTTGCAGGCATTTTGTAGCGTGTCTCAATCGCCCGTCTGAGACCGGCGTCACCCAGAGGCAAAGCGTCAAGCGCCCCGGCCCCTCTGAGTAGTATATAGCTGGCGCTCCATGTTCCGATCCCTCGAATTTCCATCAGTCTTGCCAGGGCCTCTTCATACGGCAGAGCACAGAGCGCATCGAGGTCCAACTTACCGGAGTCAATCTGTTGGCAAAGCCCAAGAATATATTCCGCTTTGTGGGTTGAAAGCTGGAGCTTCAACAGTGAGCTTTTGCGTGCGCGCGCCAAATGGGATGGTCCGGGACCGAGAAAACAGTGGCCGCTTTGTGTCTCAATCTTATGTCCGTATTTCTGCGCCAGACGGTTTTTGAGCGTTTGGGCAAAGGCGAGGTTTATTTGCTGGCCGACGATGGCCCAGATGGCGGCGTCAAAGACTGTGGGTGTCAGGACCGGTTTGAGTCCGCGAAAGGTAGTGGCGAGTCCCTTGACACAGCGATCTCTGGTGAAGGTTTGATAGAAGCGCTCCAAGTCCAGATCGAGCATGAACATCCGTTTCAGGCGTGTCGCCACCGCCCGTGACGAGGCGGGGTTTCCAGAAGACCGGCCGCTTTTGACCGCCGCCCAAGTGACCTCTAGTTTCGGGCGGTCAACCGAACCGGTGGAATTGATCTGTATTCTGTGTGGATGGCCCTCAATAATAACATAGAGCGTCAGGCTGTTTTCGTTTAGCGACTCTCCGGGTCCGACCGGCAAAGATGAGCGGGCGCGGTAATAGCGCGTCGAAAAGCGAAAGTCAAATGGCGCTTGCGGTAAAAGCGCTATCGGTTCTTCGCCGGTTATGAGTGAATCTGGTTTTTGCGCCGTTTTCGTTGACATAACTTGCAGTCATATAAGATTTACAGTAAACGCTTTAAGTATCAGTCTATCAGTTGCTGCTTTTCCGGCGCCAACTTTTCGGCGGAACTTTGATTGATGGCCGGGTTGTCAAGAGCAAAATTAGCGAACTGGCGAAGATCAGAGAAGTGGTAATCCGATGGATTTTTGGCAAGCGCTTCCCGGTCACCGAAGCCGCTCTCGATGGTTACGACTGACATACCGGCTTCACGCGCAGCCTGGATGTCGTTGATGGTGTCTCCAATGACCAGCGTAGATTCGACACTTGCCCCCATTCGTTCAACCGCCAGAAGAAAAATATCAGGGGCGGGTTTGGCGGCCGCCTCATCACCACCGACTATCGCATCTATGAGCGGCCCGAGCGAAAATTTCTGCATAATGCCGTCAATATGCGCCCGGATTTTGGTGGACCCGATCGCGGCTTTATGGCCGGCGCCTTTGAATCGTTGCAGGGTTTGACGGGCATGCGGCAGGAGATTAGAGCCG
The DNA here is from genome assembly GCA_022563625.1 of Candidatus Zixiibacteriota bacterium. GTDB lineage: Bacteria > Zixibacteria > MSB-5A5 > GN15 > JACZUZ01 > JADFNA01. The sequence goes on along the minus strand of JADFNA010000080.1, from coordinate 1,740 downwards.
GGGACAATGGTTTCCATCGCTTTTTCCCTGAACAGCGGGCGTATTTTCGCATAATCGACTCCGGGGGCGAATTCGGCGAACATATTTGGCAGAGGACAGCCGATGTAACGGACGATTTCAGACTGCTCGCGCTCTGGCAGTGAGAGTGACCGCAGGCTGTAATTTGTAGAAGCGACAATGCCAGAGATTGATTCTATTAGAACTCCATCGAGATCGAACACAAAGGCGTTTATGCTTCCGCTCTTGATTTTTTCCTGTATCGGGTTTTGTATTTGGAACGTCATGTATGTATGTTCTCTCTTCGGGTCGTGCGGCGGGTCGTGCGACTGCTGCCGGGGAGCGCTAAACGTCGTGACATAGCTAACAGATATGGCCTATCTCTGTCAACTGTTGCGCTGTCACATAGCAGGATACTCCTCAATAGGGCCTGTTGATAAAGTCTAGATTACAGTCTTTGCGGGCTATAGCGAAGCAATCTCGCGCGCTTCTTTGCAGGGAGATTGCCACGTCGTCCGCCTGCGGCGGACTCCTCGCAAAGACAATTTGGTGTTTATCAACAAACCCAATAGCGGGGGCGCTCGGGCCGGATATTTGCGATTGTAACCCATTGGAAAGCGCCTCCCAAGCGCCGCAACGACTTAGGGAGGCCAAAACGAGGGTTGTGAAACAATTTTCATGTTATATGTGTAGTAGATTGTGTAACATAGAGCGGACCCCTGAGTTCAGTCAAGAAATCGACAACCGCCGGGGCCGCCGGGGCCAACCGGGCCTATGGAGATAAAACGGCAGGGTCGATGTCGCATCACGACAGACAACATGTATAGGAATGAGGTAATCACATTATGAAAAAATTCGCGCTCCAACTAACAGCTATTACAACTTTCGCTCTGGGTTTAATCTGGTTTGCCGGTGAGGGCGGGGCGATTCAGACCAATGATGCGCTGGGCGCCCCATTCGCCTCTGGAGAGCAGTTTGCGGTTGAGACGCTGCAAATCAACGTTGATGAACTCAAAGGCGAACAGGCTGAGACAAAAAGACCGAGCCGGAAGGATGTCTATCGCCAGAGCAAGAAAATCTATGAAACAATCATGGATATCCGTAACCGGTATATGGATGAGATCGACATTGAAGAGTTAGTCGACGCCGGGATTCGCGGGATGTTGCGGAATCTGGACCGGTACTCAGTGTTGATGGAGCGGCAATCGTATGACAATCTCATGGAGCATACATCGGGCAAGTATGAGGGCCTGGGCATGCAGATTGACGCCAGAAAAAACCGGATCGTGATTGTTGCCCCGCTTGAAGGCGGGCCTTCGGAAAAGCTGGGGCTCAGGGCCGGGGATGTGGTGATGGAAATTGAAGGTGAATCCACTTTCGAGATGACCACCAGTGAAGCCTCCAAAATGATGCGCGGTAAAGCCGGCACTTCTATCAATATCAAAGTTAAACGCGAGGGCGTCCCGGATTTGATGGATTACAAAATTGAACGCGCAGTTATTACTCTTCACTCAGTGAACTACTCCGGTAAAATCCCCGGTACGGATATTGGTTATCTTCGTCTGTCGACATTTGCCGCGAACAGCCGCCGTGAGCTGCGGGCCGCTCTCAAGAAGTTGAACTCAGATGGAATTAGCGGGCTGGTGTTTGATCTGCGCTCCAACGGCGGCGGGCTGCTTGATCAGGCCTGGGCCACAGCCGAATTATTCGTTCCAAAAAACAGCCTGATAGTTTACACCCAGG
>JADFNA010000079.1 GCA_022563625.1 Candidatus Zixiibacteriota bacterium | reverse complement strand
TACAGTAGATTCCTGATTCCGCCGATATATCGCCAGAGAAAGTAATTTGCAGAGAAGCTCGGACACACCGGTTTTGGCTCTGCAAGCTGATCAGTTACACGCTAAAGGTCAGGAATATGTTCGCCATAGTCGGAGTTATCATCGTATTTGCCTCCGTGATTGGAGGTTATATTATGCATCATGGACAACTCCTGGTGCTCTATCAGCCGAGCGAATACCTCATCATCGGTGGCGCCGCGATCGGTATTTTGTTAGTCGCCAACCCGCTTGCCGTAATCAAAAGGCTGATTAGCCAGCTCATTGGAATGCTCGGATCAGGACCTTCGCGGCAGGATTTCAATGAATTGCTGGTCATGATGTATGAATTCTTCGTACTCTCCAAACAGAGCGGGCTGATGGGCCTTGAGTCGCATTTCGAGAACCCGGACAGCAGCGCAATTCTCAAGCGCTATCCAAAGTTCATGAAAAACCACCATGCGCTTAGTTTCATGTCTGATACGATGAAGGTCATAATCATGGGCGGTGTTCCGGCTTATGACCTCGAAGATTTGATGGACAAAGATTTGGAAGTTCACCATAAAGAGGCCAGCCAACCAGCGGCCGCTCTGGCGCGAATCGCCGACGCCCTCCCGGGTCTGGGAATCGTTGCGGCGGTCCTGGGTGTGGTTATCACTATGGGATCGATTGGAGGCCCGGCGGCTGAAATCGGCATGAAGGTCGCCGCCGCTCTGGTAGGAACGTTCCTGGGGATTCTGCTGGCCTACGGAGTAGTTGCGCCAATCGGTGTAAACATCGAGAACAGAAACGAAGCTGATTTCGAGTACTTCAGAGTGATGAAACAAGGTATGCTCGGCTTCTACAAGGGGTTCCCGCCGGTCATCGCAGTGGAGTTTGCCAGACGCTCAATTCCCGGCGACCTGCGGCCCGGTTTTCAGGAGACTGAAGATGCTTGCCGTGAAGCAAAAAAGAAAAACTAGCGGGCGCCAGCCGAACGCCGGTTGCATGGCCTTCAGAGCGAATGCAGGAAATCCATGCCTGAAAATTCTGATCAACAACAGCCAATAATTATTAAGAAAGTCTATGTCTCCCATGGCAGTTATCATGGAGGCTCATGGAAGGTCGCCTTTGCGGATTTCATGACGGCCATGATGGCGTTTTTCCTGGTGCTCTGGCTGGTAGGCCAAGATCAAAAAATCAAAGAATCTGTCGCCGGATATTTTCAGGACCCGATAGGCTTTACTCGCGGCGGCAAAATAGGTTCCGGCGAAGGCGACGGTATGTTCAAAGGCGGCGCAAGCATCATGAACAAATCAACCGCCATGTCTATCGTACGCAAGAAACTTGAAGAGGCCGCACAGAAAATACTAAACACCCTCAAACTGAACGATGAATTCAAAGAGCTGCGGGATAATATCCTGGTCGAAATGACCCCGGAAGGCTTGCGAATCCAGCTCATAGAGAGTTCAGATTCATCCTTTTTTGAGTCAGGCAGCGCGCGTATGCGGCCAACCGGGGAGGCCATCTTAGGCGTCATCGCCCAGGAACTGATCAAAATGCCGAACCGAATTGTGTATGAAGGCCATACAGACGCAACGGGATCAGGGAAAATTGAAGGCTATAGCAACTGGGACCTCGGCGCCGATAGAGCCAATTATTGCCGAAAAATCATGATGCGTTTCGGAACGCGTGAATCACAGATTCGAGAAGTTCGCAGTTATGCCGACACCAAACTCCTTTTGCCGAACAAACCGAATGACCCTAGAAATCGACGAATATCTATTCTGGTGCTTAACGACTATGACTATCTTTTTGAAAATAAACTGATTCCAACAAACGACTCCGAGTACGAAACAGGCCTTCCAAGTCCTAGGACATCCCCGGGGCCAAACGCCGATGTTATTCCGGAAGTAAATGAAGAAGAATTCGAAACACCGGATTACCTCAAAACCGGCGGATCTGATTGAGCGCCAAATACCGGCCGCCTGAGAAGTGACAAATTCAAACTAGAATAAATAACCCGAAGCCGCTCAAAGAGACTCACAGAGGCTTCGGGTTTATTTCTTATTCGCGGGCCACAGCGAAGGTTCTTGCAGGCGGCAGGCGCCTGACGCGGAAAATTAACTCCCGGTATTACCGCAGGCTGGCGCCGGGCCTCCGGCAAATATTCGTGCGATCAAAAAGGTCACATCGGCGATATTCACGGTGTTGTCACCGTTGGCGGAGGCCTCATCATTACAAACAGGCGCTGTGCCTCCGGCAAAAATACGGGCGATAAGGAAAGTCACATCGCTGATATTCACACTCCCATCATGATTGGCGTCGCCTGCCGTCTGGCAGCACCCAGCGACTTCAACAGCAAGTGTAGAGTAGGCAGGGATGATAAGCCCATGAACAGTCTCCACGCTCAACTGTTTGCCAGTAACGAATCCGGAGGTGATCGGCACAATCGACCCCGGCGCAGATGAAGGGTCAATGTTAAAGGTGAGGTTTAGGATTGGGCCGTCGCCGGGTTGAAGATATTTTGAATGTCCGTTCGTCCCGATCCCGATATTGCTGCGCATTTCGATAACGGCCGTCTTGCCGAATGGATTGATTGATGTTATCAATTGGAACTCCCACTCCTCTGTGCGCAAACCGGTTGTCGAAAATGAGCTGAATAAAATTTTGCCGCCGTTCGCGTCAGTATATTTGAACGGAAAAATAATTGACTTGATTGCGAAGTCATTGCTCAGATTCACCGGCACAATCACCGATTCTCCCGGACCGCCCGTGACGGTGTCACCACCCATGGAGTCTGCATGGATAAACACCAAACGCCTGGCCTGCTCTATCCCCTGCCCGTTTGGTTCGGTAACCTCAAGTGTGACATCATAAACACCGACATCATTGTAGGAATTGCTCGGGTTTTGCAGTGATGAAACGTTTCCGTCACCGAAAGTCCAACTCCAGGCGGTCGGTGAATTTGGCGACAGGTCTGTGAAATCAACATTCAAACCGGGAGCGCCAACAAGCGCCGGGCCAGAGCTGAAAAGCGCAAGCGGCAAACTCTGAATCGCATTGTTCACGTTTACCCGCCCGGCGCCGAGCTGTCCGATAAATCCCGGGTTTTGCGCGTCAATGTTGTCAGCAGTGGCCATCAGTATAGAATCAATTTCTGCTTTGCCCCAGGCTGGCATGACCGATTTAATCAGCCCCACGGCGCCCGAATAATGCGGAGAGGACATTGATGTCCCGCTCAGGTTGGCGTAGCCGGCCGCGTACTGGAAGGAATACGTGGCCTGGATGCTTGAGCCTGGCGCCGAAATCTCAACCCACGAGCCAAAACTTGAAAATCCTGATTTTGTGTCGCTGCCGTCAGTGGAGGCAATGGCCATGACATCAGGACGAGCGCCCATAAAATCTATCACGTCAGCGCCATCATTCCCTGCCGACTTGGCAATACTCACTCCGCTGTCGTTAGCCAGAGTCAACGCATTGGCCAAGGCGGTGGTGGCCACTGATCCCCATGAACAGTTGACTACAATAGCTCCCATTCGCGCTGCGTAATCAATTGCCGTGGCCGCATTAACCAAATTGATAACTCCACGGCCATCGAGAGCAGTGGCTCCGATACGCAAACACATAATTCTCGGTCCGCGCCTGGAGTAGTCACCGTTCGGATTCCAACCGCCGGCGACTCCGGCGATTCCAATCGCATTGTTTGTGGCTGCCGCGGCGATTCCGGCAACATGCGTGCCATGGCCATTAAAGTCATTGGGGTCGGGGTCTGGCGTATTCGGGTCTTCGCCGGGGAAAACCTGTCCGAGACCGGTGAAAAAATCATATCCTATCAAATCATCGATTACTCCGTTGCCATCATTGTCTATTCCGTCCAAATCGTCTGTGTCATAGACCTCTTCATCTCCATCTAAATCTTCTCCGGGATTAACCCAAATCTTGCTTTTCAGATCTGGGTGGCCCCAGTTTACCCCTGTATCTGCGATTGCGATAATTGCGGCGTCGGACCCGGTTTCGACATCCCAGGCCTGGTCCGCGTCAATTCGCTGCGGGCCATATTGCCCCGGAATCGTCCAGCGCGGGTCATCAGGAACGGCGTCAAGCGGCATAGCCCAGTTTTTCTCGGCTGTCAGCGCTTTGCCGGTAGCCAGCAGCTCATCTATCAGCAAATCAAGATCAGCGTTCAGGGGGACCACCAAACGCTGAAACTTACTCATCATACGGTCAGCTACATCCGCCGACGTCTCCCGGCGCCAGGGGAAAATCGGCTCAAGCGAAGAAACTTGATGCCGGTCAAAAACGGCCGTCAGCGACGCCTCACCGGAACTGACCCGCCCGAAAGAGCGGGTCATGCCATTCATCAAAACATCATCTGCGAACTGCACGATGAGTTCCCCTTTGATGACAAAAGGCTGGGGCGCGGGCTGACCTTCTTTGTATTCCGCATGGGCGCTGGCGGAAAGCAGAAACAGCGCGATTAGAGCAAATCCTGTCGTATATCCTATTCGCAAACGGGTCATAATATCACCTCTGTGTATCAACATTCATCCCCCACTTCTTTTCTCGGCCCCTGACACCTGATTCTATATTTTGAAATCCTCATCACTCGATTGTGGCTGGCCCGCATCCCGTTCCTCCGCTGCTGTTGCGGCCAGACGGGTTCAGACCATTGAAGGAGAAACTCTCAGCCATCATTCTCGTACATCGTTTTCGCCCATCATTCTTTGCTTCTTGGGCTTGCGCCGGTGACCCATCGGCCACTTCCCTGTGAGGAGACTGGTGGGGTTGTTCGTGGGAATCGCTGCATCTGAGCGCATCGGCGGCGTTTCACCCCGGTTCTACGCGCATCACCGCAGTAACAATCACTAAGATAACAGCTTACCTCTCAGTGTCAATCGAAATCTTGGAAATCTTCGGATCATAAGGACACGCAAACTCTCGCTCAGAAATATCCTACACGTATTTACGCACTCTTGGCTGACCCTGGCGCCAGGCTAATCGGGACCTGGGCAAACCACAATCTCTGCCCCCCTCTACCACCGCATAACACACTCTTGTCTTAATTTGTTTTCACTGATGCTGGATATTACTATCCACCCGCCGTCTGGATGCAGGCAGAAGCGCTGGCCAAGTCTGCGCGGGAGGAGTGTTCCATGCCCTCGGAAGGCTGTCGCTTTCCAAAGAACTGATCGGCGCGATCGGCAGGCCATGAGCGAGTTTTACGCAGACAATTACGGAGAAATCTATGCGCTGCTGGCGGCCATAATGTGGGCCAGCGCTTCAATGGCTTTCACGCAGGCCGCGCATGAAGTCGGCTCGGGAAACCTCAATCGTCTGCGGCTTGTCTTCGCCACCATCATACTCACTTTCATCATCTCATTCACCGTCGGCTGGGAATGGATTGCCTCAATCAGCCAGCGGGATTTCTGGCTGCTGGCGCTGAGCGGATTGATCGGTCTCGCCTTCGGTGACCGCTTTTATTTCGCGGCGCTCAAAGAAATGGGAGCGCGTCAGTCAACTCAGGTCTTCGCGCTCAACCCCGTCACTTCAATCATCATGGCCTGGTTTCTTCTCGGCGAACAGTTGAGCATAATTTCGATTCTAGGGATATTTGTTACAATTTCAGGCATACTGATTGTCACCGCCGAGCGCCGTACTGGTTCCCGGACAACACATGCAACAAAACGCGGCGTCCTCTTCGCGTTGATCGCCACTGTCTGTCATTCCGGAGCGTTTGTACTGGCCAAATTTGTCATGGCCGGCAAGATCGATTCACTGACCGGCAGTTTCATCCGTATGGTTGCCGCTATGGCGGGTGTTTGGATACTGGCGGCATTTCGCGGCAATGCCGTCTCAACACTCAAGAGCCTCTCCACCCCGCGCCGTTGGCGCCTGCTCATCATCGGCGCCATACTCGGCCCGTCAATCGGTGTCTGGGTAGCTCTGATCGGAATCAACAACGCACCGATCGGCATCGCTTCTACCCTGATGTCACTGACCCCTATTTTTGTGATTCCCCTGGTTATATTCATGCACGGTGAACTCGTTTCTCTGCGAGGAGCTATGGGTTCACTGTTAGCTTTCGCCGGGGTCGCGCTGATCTTCGCCTTTTAGTTTAGGATTAGATCCTAAGCTATTGTTATTGAGCCGCGTTGGGATAGGGCGCTCCGGACTTCGAGCGGAAGTTGCGCGTAAATCCGAAATCATTCTTGTATTGCGTGGTTTGGCCAGGTCGGCGAGTGAACAAGTCCGCGTGGATTGTTGCGGCAGACTCAGCGCAACACAACTGTCTTATTTTCGTGGACAATAACCCGGTCCTCAAGATGGTAGCGAACGCCCCGCGCCAGGACCAACTGCTCAACATCTTTGCCTAGCCGTTTCATGTCCGCTATGCTGTCCACGTGCGAGACACGAATTACGTCCTGATCAATAATCGGACCCTCATCCAGCTCGGCGGTCACATAATGGCAGGTTGCGCCAATCAGTTTCACCCCGCGCTGATAGGCCTGATGATACGGCTTTGCTCCGGCAAAAGACGGCAGGAAACTGTGATGAATATTAATTATCCGGGCCGGATATTTCTGGCAGAGTGACTCGGGCAGGATTTGCATATAACGCGCCAGAATTATCGCATCAGCTTTGGACTGGTCAATCAGACGCTCTATCTCCGCGAAAGACTCAGCTTTGTTATTTTTGTCCACCGGCGCATGATGAAACGGAATTTCATGCCATTCAACCATCCCGCGCAGTTTGTCATGATTTGAAATCACCGAAACAATTTCGCATTCCATCTCCCCTGAGCGCCAGCGATGCAGCAAATCTGCCAGGCAATGCGATTCCTTGCTGGCCATAATCACCAGCCGTTTGGGAGTGGCCGAATCGGCGATATGCCACTGCATCGAAAACTCTTCGGCAATTGGCGTAAATTCACGGCAAAATCCGCCATTGTCGAAAGGCAACGAATCGGCGAGGATTTCATTGCGCATAAAAAACCAGCCGCTGACAGGGTCGGCATGATGATTGGATTCTGTAATCCAACCGCCGTGACCGGCCAGAAACCCGGACACACGGGCCACAATCCCCACCCGGTCCGGACAGGCGATCACCAGTCTGTATGTGTGG
>JADFNA010000078.1 GCA_022563625.1 Candidatus Zixiibacteriota bacterium | reverse complement strand
AAGCGTGTTGTGATGTGTCTTAAACGGCCGGGCCGATGCGCCGCCATAAATCGGCTGGAGAATCGGCGTTTCGACTTCCAGAAACCCTTTTCCATTCAGAAAATCGCGCGCCGCCTGGACAATTTTGCTGCGCATGGTGAACACATCGCGCACATTAGGTGACATAATCAAATCCACATATCTCTGGCGGTAGCGCGTTTCAACATTTGTCAGCCCGGCGTGTTTGTCCGGCAGGGGATGAAGCGCTTTGCAAAGGACTTCAAAGCCGGTAACTCTTAGCGATTTTTCTCCTTTGCGCGTGACAAAGACTGTTCCGGTGGCGCCGATGATGTCACCGATGTCCAGTTTGCCAAATATGCCGAACGGCCCTTCGCCTACGTTATCGATTTTGACATACAACTGCAGTTTGCCGGATTGGTCATGCAGGTCGGCAAAAATTGATTTTCCCATATCGCGGTTGAGCATGATTCTTCCCGCGACACGGATTTCTGTTTCGTTTTCAGAAAGTTTTTCAAAATCGGCCAGCGCCTCGGCAGCCGTGTGTGTTCGTTCAAAGCGATATGGATACGGATTGATTCCGCATTTGCGAAGCTCGGCCGCTTTTGCCCGGCGCGTTTCAATCAGGCGTGAAGTTTCCCCGGCGCTTTCCGGCGCCGGATGTTCTTCAGTGTGTATGTTTTTATCAGCGTTCATTAGTTTTTGTCAGAAGAGTTTCTTAGCGGCGAAGATTCATATTTCTAAAATTGATCTCCACCGGGGGGAGTATACGACTGATGTCAGGCGGATGCGAATTTTTTCTTGAGCGCCCGGTTGACCGGAGGCGGAACCAGGGTAGAAACGTCTCCGCCGTTTTTGGCCACATCTTTGACCAGGGTGGAGGATAAAAAGACCCAGGAAAGCGAGGGCATCAGAAAAACTGTTTCGACATCGCGGGCGAGTTTGCGGTTCATCAGCGCCATCTGGAATTCATTTTCAAAATCCGACACAGCCCGCACCCCGCGCACCAGGGCGACTGCCTTTTTCTTCTTAGCGAATTCCGCAGTCAGGCCGTCAATTTTTTCAACGCTTACCCAGGAATACTTGCTCAAAACTTTGCGCGCCAGATCCAGCCGCTCTTCGAGCGTGAACAGGGTCTGCTTTTCATGGTTTTCGGCGACAGCGACAATTAGCCTGTCGAATAAAGATTCGGCCCGCACCACCAGTGACAGGTGTCCATTCGTGATCGGATCAAAAGCGCCCGGATACACGCCAATCCTCGGGCTTTTCTTTCTCGTGTTGGCCATCATTCTCCAGGCTCGACTTCCTCGGCGCAATCGGCGCAATCGGCGCCTGCGCTGCAAAAGATCAACTGCGTTTGTCCAAAGCTGCGTCGCTTGAGAACAGGCAGCGACAGGTCCGCGTCGGCTTTGGCATCCGTTTCTATGATAAGAATTCCATTGGGCGCCAGCAAGCGGCTTTCGGCAACCGCATCGGCGATCTGGGCCGGGGTGAACTTTTGATAGGGTGGGTCGGCGAAGATCAAATCGAACCTCTGGCGGTTTTGGGCCAGGCGCTTGAGCGCCGCGCTCCAGTCCATCTGCAACGTGAGCGCCTCCAGATGCAATTGATCCAGATTTTTCTGCAAGACTCGCGTCGCGGCAGAGGCGTTCTCCACAAATACGGCTGATTCGGCCCCGCGTGAAAGGGCCTCGATTCCCAGAGTTCCGGCCCCGGCAAAAAGGTCCAGAACCGCGGCGCCGGGAACTTCATGCGCCAAGATGTTGAACACCGCTTCGCGGACTTTGTCTATGGTTGGGCGGACATGTTGTCCGGCCGGGGCAGTAAGTTGGCGGCCTTTGAGGATCCCGCCTGTCACGCGCATAGCCGCGAAATCTCGGAGCCAAGATACTCCCGTCCGGCATTTGCCAGCGCGCTCCTGTCAGTCGGACAGCGCTCGACCAGGATTTGCAATGTCTCTGCCAGCGCGGCCGCGTCTCGCCCGGGGAAATCTTCGGGGACATATAAGGCGTCACAGCCTGCCGCTGACGGCGAACTTATCGAAAGTGGCAAAGAAGAAATTAGCGCCTGGCGCAGGTCTATGCCCAATCGCGCAAGTGAGGGTGACTGAATTGCAATTCGTCCGAAGATTCCATCGGCAGAAAACAGCGACAGATAGTAAGCCGAATCCCCGGCAGTTAAGACACCGCAGGTCCATCCGTCGGGAGCGTGATTATCGGCGATAAGTCCGGCTGCCAGTGCGATTGATTCAGGAACGGCAAGTGTGCTGGATTGATTCTCATTTCGCAGGCGCGCTGTCCACCAGTATTCTTTCGTCGGCGTTGGCAGCGCGACGACAAATTCGCGTTTGAATCTGTCAAGCGAGCACAGCGCCAGTTCTGTTCGGGCGGATTCGACACTCAGATTCTTTCCGCGCACGAGTGAGACAATGCTGTCTTGATCTCCGCAGGCGGAAATTGTTATGGCGCTAGATGCAACATCTATTTCTGCAAGTATGGATGGCATGATTTGTTATTCGTTGCTCTGTAATTCTGTTACTGCGTCTTGCCCGCGCCTTATTTTCCTACGGTAATATACGGTTCGATTCGCAGGAATGACTTCCCGCCAATGCCGCGAATTTTCATCAAGTCCTCTTTGGTTAAGAACCCTGCGCTGGAATCTCGATATGCGACAATTCTGTCGGCAAATACCGGTCCAATACCCGGTACCAGTTCCAGTGAATCTCTGGGTGAATTGTTCAGGTCCACAATGACCATCGGGCTGAAGGTGCGGTCTTTTCCGCCCACATAAATCGTGATTCCATCGGCGCTTGATACGTCGGAGCTGAATTCACGCACAACCAGATAGATTGTTGAGATAACTCCCAGCGCAAGTGTCCACCATAGCGCCCACAACTGCCTGGCTGAGAAGCCGAAATATTGATTGAGGTTCGCCATTTGCCGCCCTGCACAGGCGCATCGCATCTGAGTGGGCCGCTTACTTATCGCCGCCGGTCTTCGGCCCGCCGTCCGAAAGCGATCCTTCGACCTTTTTCAGTATTTTGATACTGCGCATATTCCGGTCAGTTTCGAAGCCGATTCCGCGCAGCGTATCGGTTCCGCTGATGATTGTTACATATTTGTCCGAAGTGATACTTTCGGTCAGGCCGTTCCAGCGCAGCTCTTCGGTATAAAGTGTCGTTGAGTCGGCGGCCACCGCCACAACATTTCCAATCGCGATCATTATTTTGCGAGATTCCAGAATAATCCCTGAATCAGATGTCAGGTGATTGGCTATGACACCCTCGGAATCATAAAAATCAACTTTCAATCCGCGCGCAATCGCCGAATCTATGTAGCTGAACTTCCAGAACTTTTCTGCGGTAATTTCAGATGACAGGCGCCCGCCGACATACAGGAAAATCCGGGCGTTTTCGCTTTCCTGATCCGGACGGGCGGAGGACTTGATACTGTCAGCCAGTGTGGCGGTCAGTTCAGGCGCCGGCGAGTTTTGTTCGGTACAGGCTGCCAGAGCCGCGAAGGCCACGAGGGCCGCGAGGGTGACGAGAAGGATGAGAATCCTCCTGACCCCGGCCAAACCGCTTCTTTCAATGCGATAAAATATATTTCGGGTCTGGTTCATCATTGAGAGCACTATCGTTGAATCTCCCCGGCAACGCAAGCGCCTGGCGGATTTTGGCGCTCTTAGCCGCTGTGATACGATTGTTTATACAATCCCATGTTTAAACAAACCCAGCCCGGGCGGGGGTCCAGCTTTCGGGTCTGGCCGGGTGTTCCATCGATTATGAGTCCAAGTCCATTGTGCCGGGTCCCGGTCCACTTCGGCGTCCAGTAATTTGCGAATCCGCCAGGTCAAATCCAGCGCCGCCTGCAGACGGCCTGCGGCGCTGTTCGGGAACCTTCCCGCGCGCATTTCTTCAAAGAACTTGAGAGTATAGCGCCGGCCCCTGCGCACGCAGATTAGCGGGGCGAATGACGCGCCTACTTTCAGGCCAATTATAGTCTGTCCCAGCGGAGTGTATGCCAGCCGACCATATGATTCCACAAAGCCGCTGCGCACCCGCTGTGAGTCCGTGTCTATCAATACGCCAACTGCGCAGCCGTCTTTCAGCGCCCTGATGAATTTTCTCGGCTCGGTTGTGCTGATATTGACGACATTGTTGGCCCGGCGTATTGCGAGCAGTATTTCATCGACACGCCTGTCATATAATTCACGCCCTACTACTGCCCCTTTGAATCCGCTCCGGGCGCAGAACGCGGCCATAAGTTCAAAATTTCCGATATGACCGGTTGCCGTGATAACACCCCGTCCGTTTTGATAGGCCCGTTCGAAGTGTTCAAGTCCTTCGACATCAATCAACGACGCAAGCTCGCCGGATTCGATCAGCCCGCGCCGAATATTGTCGTACCAGATCGATTGCCCCAGGGCTTTGACTTCTCGAATGGTGTTCGTCATGCCGTTTCTCCTCTGGAGGGGCCTGATCGGCCCTGTGACGCACGCTTCTCGATGGCCTCTATTTTGTTAAGCCGGCGGCGATGCCATTCTTCGCCGGCAGGCCGGGCATTGAGGAATGCCGCGAGTCCTGTGGGTGGTGCCGTTAAGCTGTAGCCGATCATGGCATCCACCAAGAGGTCAGCGGGAGGCAGCACCAATAATTCACCACCCACGACAATGGGGATGCCCATAGGCTGAAGAATACCGAGTTGATGGAGCGGCACATCTGCGAGATCTGTACTCGGGGCTGTCATCCACACCTGCACCTCTGCCCCCCAGTTGCGTAGACGTCGGGCGCATACCAGCCCACCTCCACCGTTGCCTCCTGTGCCGGCCAGCACCAGAACGCGACGCCCCGTAGGATCACCGTCCAGAAATCGCTGCCGGGCCAGTTGGGCCAGGTTACGGCCGGCATTTTCCATCATCTGGACGAGAGATATGCCGTAATCTTCGATCATTGCCCGGTCTACTTCGCGCATCTGATCGGTAGTAATGAATGGGACATTTACATCGTTCACTACTCCAGGCATAGACTAGCCCCACTTTCGTCCGCTGGAGCTGCGCTCTCCGCCAAAGCTATAATCCATCCCAATTTACCTCCAAATTCCAGGGCAGCCCTCGCGCACTAATGGTGATCGAAAGTGGGACGCCTACAGAAAGGGCAATGGCAAATCGGCCTTGGCTGGTTGAGCGTTTTTTTCGAGAGTAGCCACGAACCGGGCCTTTGCCTGCGCCTCCGTCGACACCTGTGGGCTGCACGGGTAGCTCAGCCATCGTCACCTCGATTGTCATCTCCGTGGACACCGCAAACCCGGTGCCAGATGTGGCCCTCTTGGGATAATAATTTATCGGCCGCCGACGGTCCCCAAGAACCAGGCTCGTATTCCTGAGACGGTGGCATATTGGGATTTTCCTGACCTTCCAGCAGGGGACCAACTATGCGCCAGGCCTCCTCGATGTGGTCGCTGCGGATGAACAGAGAGGCATCACCCTCTAGGGAATCCTGAAGCAGTCGCTCGTAGGCTTCTGGAATGGCCTGGTTTTGGAAAGCTGATTCATAATGGAACACCATGTCTTGTGTACCTATGGTCATGCCCTGGTCGGGCACCTTGACACCAATCCTAAGGTGCACCCCCTCGTCCGGCTGAAGACACAGTGACAGCAGGTTCGAATCAAGGGTTTTATTGGGGCTTGCCTGAAACATCATGTGGGGCGGACGCCTGAACTGAATCACAATCTCGGTTACCTTGTCCGCCATGGCCTTTCCGGTGCGGAGGTAAAAAGGCACTCCTTGCCAGCGCCAATTGTCCACATACAGACGCAGTGCGGCAAAAGTAGGTGTGGCCGAATCCGCAGCCACTCCGTTTTCGTCCAGGTAACCGCGATACTGGCCCAGGGCAACGTTCTGCGCCGTTTCTTCGGAGCTCCACCGCCTTATTGACCGGAGCACTTCAATCTTATGATTACGCAGTGAGTTGGCGTCCATGGCGTTGGGAGGCTCCATGGCCACCATGGTCAGCAATTGCAGCAAGTGGTTCTGCACCATATCCCGGATAACCCCGGATTGGTCGTAATAGCCAGCCCGGCTACCGACCGAGACAGTTTCAGCGGCGGTAATCTGCACGTTGTCCACGTAGTTGCGGTTCCACAACGGCTCAAATATTGTGTTAGAAAAACGGAAGACAAGCAGATTCTGCACAGTTTCTTTGCCCAGGTAATGGTCAATGCGGTATATCTGAGACTCCTCGAAGACCTGGTGAATGGCGCTGTTCAATAACAAGGAGGATTCTAGGTCGCGGCCAAAGGGTTTTTCGATTACCGCCCTGCGCCATCCTCCCTCTTCCCTGGCCAAGCCGGAGGCGCCCAGATTGTCTATAGTCGGGCCAAAGAAGCTGGGAGCTACGGACAGGTAAAATAATCGGTTGGCTCCGCTATTTCCACCTTCCAGGATCTCTAGGCGAGTTTTCAGAGCAATGTAGGCGTCCGGGTCGTCAAGTTCGCCTCGCACGTAGAAGACGTTCCGGGCGAAGGCGGCCCACTCGTCGGTACGGACTGCCAAGTCTCCGAACTCACCGACGCCATCCCTCATTAGATCCCGAAACTTATCATCGGAGAATTCTCGCCTGGCGAAGCCGACTATTCGAAAACTCTGGGGCAAGCGACCCTTGCACCACAGTTGAAACAAGGCTGGCAGCAGCTTTCGCCGAGTGAGGTCTCCGGTAGCACCGAAGATAACGACGGTGGTGGTCTCGCTGGCCATCACTCTGTCCCCCCTTGGGCTTCGCAGGAAGGTCGGAGCTTGCTTTACCGCATGGCCGCCGAACTGGTTGCGCAAGGCGGCCAGCATTTTGGCTCCAAAAGGCCCGTCCTGACGGGAGCGGAAGCGCTGCTGCAACGCCAGGGTGATGACCGGCGCGGGCACCGCCAAGTCTATCGACTCCTGGACCGTCCAGCGGCCCTCGCCTGAATCGTCGACGTAAGCTTCCAGGCTGTCGAGGTGTGGGTCTTCTTCCAGTGCGGCGGTGGCCAGGTCCAGCAGCCAAGAGCGGACCACACTGCCGTAGCGCCAGCCCTCGGCGATCTGGCCCAGGTCCAGACCGAATTCTTTCTTGGCCTCCATGATTTCGAAGCCCTCGGCGTAAGCCTGCATCATGCCATACTCTA
>JADFNA010000077.1 GCA_022563625.1 Candidatus Zixiibacteriota bacterium | reverse complement strand
CTGGCCGTCAGGCAGGTCCTGACCGTGAAAAAATCCCCGGTCGTGATAAATCTATCAACTTCCCGAATGGTCGCTGATGTTGCCGCTGAGATAGGCCAAAAAATATATTACAGCAAAGTCGGCGAGGCGAATGTCGTGTCTCTGATGCACAAACGCCAGTCAATAATCGGCGGCGAAGGCAACGGAGGCGTAATTTACGGCGCGCTTCATTTTGGCCGTGACTCGCTGGTGGCAGCAGGCCTGGTCCTGACCCTGTTGGCCAAATCGAAAATTACCATGTCAGAATTAGCCGGAACGCTTTCCAGGTATTATACTATAAAGGGCAAGGCAAGTTTGCCGAAGAACTTTGAGAAAAAACTGGGCGCGTTCGAGAAGCATATCCTTCGCCAGAAGCCAGAGGCCAAATTTGATAAGCGTGACGGATTGAAAGTAGATTTTCCCGAAGGATGGGTGTTGATTCGAAAGTCAAATACGGAGCCAATTTATCGGATTGTAGTCGAATCCAATAACCTGGTATTGACCCAACGCATCATGAAAGATACACAGGCGCTCTTTGAGTGAACACTGTGAGTGAGCACTGTGAGTGAACACTGTTTATGACTGAGAATGAGCGTTTCAAGCAATCATAACTGAAAGCAAGAGAGCTCGAACAAGCGCGGAAAAATAGAGTGACATAAAAATGTGTGGAATAGTCGGATATGTCGGAAAGAAAACAGCTCTGCCGATACTGATGACCGGTTTGAAGCGGCTGGAGTATCGCGGATATGATTCAGCGGGCGTGGCTCTGGTCAGCCAGTTCGGCTGCCAGGTGGTGAAGGCCGTTGGTAAAATCGCGCAGTTGGACAAAGAACTCGGCGACCATGCTTATGAACAAACAGTCGGCATTGCCCACACCCGCTGGGCGACACACGGCGTCCCGAGCGTGTTGAACGCCCACCCGCATACAGACCAGGCCGGGGAAATCGCCCTGGTACATAACGGAATAATCGAAAACTACCAATCCATCCGCGAAGCGCTGGAACGCCAGGGTAGAAAATTTCGGACTGAAACCGACACCGAAGCGCTGACATATTTGATCGCAGAATATTATGAGGGCGACTTGACCGAAGCGGTCAGAAAAGCCCTCTCTCAGGTGGAGGGGACCTATGGCATCGCAGTCGTGAGTTCCAAAGACCCGGACATAATAGTGGCTGCGCGGAACGGTTCGCCGCTGATTATCGGCGACGGCGGTGATGAATTCTTTGTCGCGTCCGATGTTTCAGCGGTGCTCAATCATACCAAGCGCGTCGTGTTTCTCGATGATGAAGAAATTGTTACGATTACGCGCAAAGGGTATCAGATTACCACCATAGACCAGGCGACAATTACTCCGCATGTCGAAGAAATATCCTGGTCACTTGGCCAGATTGAAAAAGGCGGCTATGATCATTTTATGCTCAAGGAAATTCATGAGCAAACCGCGACCCTGTGTGACGCAATACGTGGACGATTAAACTTTGAAGAAGGCAAGCCGCGGCTGAACGGTTTGAATCTGCAGGTCGACCAGCTCAGGACCATCGACCGAATTATTATTTGCGCCTGCGGGACCAGCTGGCACAGCGGCCTGATCGGGGAATACGTGATTGAGGAATTAGCGCGTGTTCCGGTGGAGGTCGAATACGCCAGCGAATTTCGCTACCGCTCTCCGATCATTCCTGAAAACTCCGTGTTTATCGCCATCAGCCAGTCCGGCGAGACGGCCGACACTATGGCCGCCCTGCGCGAGGCGCAACACGCAGGCGCGATAACACTCGGCATAGTGAATGTCGTTGGTTCATCAATAGCCCGTGTCACTGATGGCGGTGTGTACACACATTCCGGGCCGGAAATCGGCGTGGCCTCAACAAAAGCATTTACCTCGCAGGTTATGGCGCTCAATCTGATCGCAATTCTGCTCGGCCGCATGCGCAATCTGTCGGTGCAGCAGGGACTGGAGTTGATAAACTACCTCGAAGCGATTCCCGGGCAAGTCGGAAAAATGCTTCAACAGGATGAGACAATCAAAGAAATCGCCGGGGAATATTACCAGAACAACAACTTCCTCTATCTGGGCCGGGGAGTCAACTTCCCTGTTGCGCTTGAGGGCGCGCTCAAACTCAAAGAGATTTCCTACATCCACGCTGAAGGCTATCCTGCGGCGGAAATGAAACATGGTCCGATTGCGCTGATTGATGAGATGATGCCGGTTGTGGTTATTGCCCTCAAGGACCCGGTTTATGACAAAGTTATCAGCAGCATTCAGCAGGTCAAGGCCCGCAGCGGGAGAGTAATCGCTATAGCCACCGAAGGTGATACCGAAATCGCCTCAATGGTTGACCATGTGATCTATGTGCCAAAAACGCACCGGCTGTTCACACCGGTTCTGTCCATTATTCCGCTCCAGCTTCTGGCGTATCATATCGCGGCCCTGCGGGGGTGCGAAATAGACCAGCCGCGCAACCTGGCCAAGTCCGTCACGGTAGAATAACTCCGGGCCATTAAATGACTACTACATGTTGGGGCGGGGCTTACCCCGCCTTTTTTTTAATTGTCATACCGACGAGTCAGTTGTGAGTGTCAGGAGCGCAGGGCTCCTGACCTACCGGAGTGGACTTCGCGGAGTTTATCCTGATCCGAGAGAAGGGCCCAGAATGACATTGGAGTAGTCATAATAATTGTTGAAGGCAAAATGGGTTTGTTTGGTAAATGTTTTTTTATGGGGGGGTGGTTGTTCCGGCCAAAATGGTAGGTGTAGCTGTGGTAGACCTGTCTGTGAGTTGTCGTTTCATCATATATGTCGTTCGGTAGGGTTTGGTGTATTCTTGTAGTTTTTTTGGAGAGTGAAAGAAGGCAACTATTCAATTTGTCATTCTGGGCGAAGCGGAGTGAAGCGAAGAATCTTGTTTGAGGCGCCGCAACAACCTAGATTCTTCGTCGTCCGGCGACTGCCGGGCTCCTCAGAATGACATTGGGGGCTGTTGTTGTGACCGTCAGGAGCGCAGGGCTTCTGACCCGCAGTAACAAATCATGCACTCAGGCGAGCGTTCTTATCCAGCGCTACGGAGCGCGTTATTCCTGTTCCACTTTTGGCAAATCACGTTCAAGCGCTTTATCAATGCGGTTTCCGAGGGCATAGTCTGCCTGCATAATGGTCTGAATTTCGCGCGTCCCTTCATAAATCGCCGCGCCTTTTGAATTACGGAAAAAGCGTTCGACCGGGTATTCGTCAGAATAGCCGTACGCGCCGTGAATCTGCACGGCACTGTGCGCCGCCCGCTCGGCTTCATCGCATGCGACCCATTTGGCCAGGGCCGTTTCGCGTGTGTTGCGCACTCCCTGATTCTTTAACACACCGGCGCGCATCCAGAGAAAACGCGAATACTCATATCCCTTGACCATATTGGCTATCATTTGCTTGACCAGTTGATGTTCACCGATCGGTGTCCCGAATGTTGTGCGTTCTTTACAATATTTGACACTGGCATCCAGACAGGCCTTGATTAAACCACAACTACCGGCGGCGACAGTATAGCGTCCCTGGTCCAGACAAAACATGGCGACCTTAAACCCCTGTCCTTCCTCATAGACCAGGTTCTCAGCCGGGACTTCGACGTCCTGCATAGATATCCAGCCTGTGCTGCCGGCCCGGACGCCGAGTTTGCCTTCAATAGAGCCGGTTGTCAATCCCTTCAGTCCGCGTTCAACAATAAAGGCCGAGATACCATGCGCGTCACGCGCCTTTTTCTTTTCAATGTCAGTGTAAGCGAATATCAGAAACTGGTCTGCGACATCTGCCAGAGAAATCCACATCTTTTCACCATTGAGCACATACTTGTCACCGGCTTTCAAAGCGGTAGTTTGGATGCCGCGCACATCGGACCCGGCCGCAGGTTCGGTCAGGCCGAATGTTGAAATCTTTTCGCCTTTTGCGGCGGGAATTAGATATTTCTGTTTCTGCTCCTCGTTGGCCCAGGTCAAGATCGACATACAAAACAGGCCCAGATGCACCGACAACACCACGCGCGCGGATGTATCGGCATATTCCATTTCCTCGCAGGCCAGCCCGAGTGAGAGGTAATCGGTCCCCAGCCCGCCATACTCTTCGGGGATACAAAAGCCAAGCAGGTTGGCTTTGGCCATAGCCGGCAGCAGTTCGGGGTTCATCGTATGCTTCCGGTCGTATTCACGGACCGTCGGAGCGACTACATTCTTGGCCACTTCGCGGGCAATGTCCCTGACGGCCAGTTGGTTTTCGGTGAAAGTAAAATCTATCATAGAGAGCCGCGATTCCTTTCCGCTAGAAATTCATACACATGAAAATAGCCTTACCGAAGGCCTTCAGACCGGCGGTAAGGTCGTTATATAAGGTCAATAGAATGAGCGAAGTCAATTCGCGGATCGTATGTGGGATATTAGATAGCTGGAAACCGAGGAACTTGGGGACTTAGCGATTCGGGGCTGCATAAACAATGAAGAAATCATCAAGCGGATCGGTGATAGTCTGCACCATGCCGCCGTCAATCGGAACTCTGAAAATCTCCGGCCCTTTGCTTCCGGGGCGTTTGCCTGTGCACAAGAAAAATTTCCCCCCCTCAGTGAATCGTGGTCCGACAAAAGGAAATTGTGGCTGACCCATTTTCGTCAGGTTGACGGGATTCGAACCGTCGGCGTCGATGCGAAAGATGTTGCCGCTGGGAGAGTTCATGGCCAGCAGATATTTTCCGTCCGGCGACCAGACGGCTTCAACCAAAGGTATTGTGTCAGACTTGTAAAACGTCTGAATTTCGCCACCCTCGGGAGGGATCGAATAGATTCCTTCCAACCCTACGCCAATTTGTGAAAAAGTAATCAACTTTCCATCCGGTCTCCATGCCGGACCGCTGATAGGGTTCCCCGAAAATGTTAGTTGTTTGAGACCCGAACCGGCGCTGTCAGGCTTGACAAGATGAAGCTGGCTAATGCCGTTTTTGTCCCTGGCGGTAAAGGCGATCAGATCTTCAATCGGCGACCAGGCCGGCCGGCTGGGATTCATGTTAGCCGGCAGTTTTACTACCACGCCCTGGCCGGGTTTGTCCAGCGCCAGTATCTTAAGCTGAAGCCGGGGGCTGACAACGATGAACCGTATCTGATCTGCCGACCAGGATGCGCTGCCGGCCCGACTGGAAATCTGCTGAAGCGTATCTCCCAGGGAATCAAGCAGCCACATACCCCGCTTCCCCCGGTAGAAAGAGTCGGCCACAATTAGTTTACGGGATTTCATGACACTCGGGTCAACTCTCTTGAACAGCTTATCTCCCGGCCTAAGAGTAAGGACAATCTCACCATCTTCAAGCGTGTCGATTGTTCCTCCGGTGACGCCATAACCGGGGGGCAGGGACTGCGCGCGCCCGTTGGCGCCAGCTAAAGCAATACACAGCGTCACAATAACCAATGTCAGGGCCGGCGCCGGGAGTTTCTGCCGGTGTATTTTTCGCAGGGTCATGTTATCTCGATTTGAAAGGGACTATTTTGGCGCCAGAACGCTTATTCCGATGCTGGCGCCAGGTATTAACTCAGCGGAAACAGCGCCAATTCGGACAACTTTATCCGGCGAGCCGGATACCGCTTATACCCCTTATCGTCCCAAATGATCGTTTCCTTATTGATGCCTCATTCTCCGGTCGCCAGCTTGACATTCCGCCCCTGTAGTCTAACATTCTCACGAGGTCGGCCATCGCTACCCGGAGCAGTCTGACACTCGAGAAATCAGCCAGGTCAGAGCGGGAACTGGCCACCAGATTCCAAGTGTAGAGACAAAAACCGGAAGAGGCAAGTCTGCTCGTCCGGCAATGTCAGCAACTCAATCTCGCACATAACTAGCAGATTCGCAGGGAGCAAGGAGAAGATGAAGGAAGTTGTTATTATTGACGGCGCCAGGACGGCGTTCGGTTCATTCGGGGGATCATTGAAAGGCGTTTCGGCCCTTGATCTGGGGACCGCAGCGGCAAAAGGCGCGCTGGAAAAAGCCGCTGTGTCGCCCGATCAGATCAATCACACGGTGATGGGCAACGCGCTGCAGACCAGTAATGACGCGCTGTATGGCGCACGGCATGTTGCGCTCAAGGCCGGTGTTCCGGTTGACCGGCCGGCGTTGACAGTGAATCGTATCTGCGGTTCCGGATTGCAGGCGATTGTCTATGCCGCCCAACTGATCCAGCTTGATGAGGCGGATTTCTGTTTGGCCGGGGGCATGGAAAATATGTCACAGGCGCCGCATGTCATTCACGGCGCCCGCTGGGGATTGGCTCTGGGACAGGGCAAGATGGATGATCTTCTCTGGGAATGTCTGAATGACACGTATTGCGACACGTCTATGGCCATGACCGCAGAGAATCTCGCACAAAAATATGATGTCTCGCGCGAAGATTCTGACAAATACGCGCTGCGCAGCCAACAATCGGCCGCGCGGGCGCAAAAAGAGGGCTGGTTCGCCGAAGAAATTACCCCGGTGGAAGTCAAAACGCGCAAAGGTATGCTGTCAGTGGATACTGACGAGCACATTCGCCCCGACGCCTCACTTGAAAAGATGGCGAAGCTGAGAACGGTTTTCAAGAAAGACGGTGTGGTCACCGCAGGCAACGCATCGGGCATTTGTGACGGCGCTGCGGTAGTCATAGTCGCCAGCCGGGAGGCCGCTGAAAAGCACGATCTGAAAATACTTGGGACACTGAAATCACATGCAGTGGCCGGTGTAGACCCGACAATCATGGGCATCGGCCCGGCCCCTGCAATTCGCACAGCGGCAGAAAAAGCCGGGGTGGGCATTGAAGACTTTGAAACAATCGAAGTCAACGAAGCCTTCGCGGCACAGGTCGTCTCGGTCGAACGTGAACTGGGACTTAACCGCGACAAGCTGAATCCGAATGGCGGTGGCGTGTCACTGGGACACCCACTCGGCGCTTCCGGCGCGCGCCTGGCGCTGACGCTGTTGTATCATATGCGCCGCAACTATCAAAAACTCGGGGTCGCGTCGTTGTGCATCGGCGGCGGCCAGGGGATTGCGGCGGTATTTGGCAGAGAATAACCGGACAGATCAGAGATGTAGCATCACTCGGACCTCCGGTAAATACACATAACCAGTCTAAGATCGTTCGAGATCTAAAGAAATGGAGATGAACTAATGGC
>JADFNA010000076.1 GCA_022563625.1 Candidatus Zixiibacteriota bacterium | reverse complement strand
GCCGACACACCAAATGTCAGAAGAATATGCTCGGTTGTGCTTTGCGGGCCAATTGGCGCAAGAACCGGAGCCTGATTAACATTGTTGACTGTGATAGCGACAACTTCGGAGTCCGCCAGAGAGCCGTCTGAGGCGATGAAGGTCACATTAAAGACACCGGCCTGGGTGAAGTCGGGGTTAAAGTTAAAGGTACCTGTACCATCGGCATTGTCTACGAACGTGGCATTGATCGGCACATCCACTGCGCTGAGCGTGGGTGTGGTAAGGTCCGGGTCGGTTGCCGTAACTACAAAGTTCAGATTGGCGCCTCCGTTCACCGTTTTCGCGCCTATTGGGGCCAAAACCGGTGGAGCGCTTATCAGCGGTGTAAAATCAATACTTATCTGAACATAATCAATCGCCGGCAAAGCCTCACCACTAACCCCGCCAGCACATTTAATTCGAATACCAAAATTGGTTGCATTTATATCGGGGACCGTCCACGTTAATCCCCACAAATCTGACGTACTACCCCATACTTTTGTGCCAAGGGTAATCGGCCAGCCGACTCCGTTCTTATGGTCCGTTCCAGAAGCCGTTCCGCTCTTGATAATTAAAATTACACTGTCAACCGCTGGCCCTGCTTCATTATCTTGCGACTCCATTGTGACTGTGATGCCGTTAATTGTCGCTCCTGCCGGAATCGTAAACACATTACCCGACATAGTGCAGTCAAGAAACCAACTACTCTCAGTTGTAGTCGTCATAGCAGAAGACAAATCATTAAAGATACCGTCATCTGCGGTTACATTACCGGGAGTACTCCAATCAAAGTCACCATTTGCAACCGTAGCCGCCGTCCCGACAATTTTAGTCTGCGTTACTGCATGCGCGCTGTACGCGCTCATGGCCACAAACGCGGCGGCAAGTATGTTGGTCCATGTTCGCATATGTCTGTTCATCTGTCTGTCAATCACTTACGCAGCCCTACTTCAAGAGTATCATCTTTTTGGTTTTGTATCCGACATCGCCGACTTTCAGGCGGTACAGATAGATTCCGCTGGCGACTCTCTGGCCGCTCTTGTTGGCGCCGTTCCACTGAATCGTGTAATCTGCCGGCGACCTCTGATCATCAACCAGAGTTATCACTTTCTGTCCCAGTATATTGAACACATCAAGCGCCACGTCTTGGAGGCCTTCTCCGCGAATCGTGAATTTGATCGTCGTCGATGGGTTAAACGGATTCGGATAGTTCTGATGCAGCGTGAATGATTCCGGTACGAGCGCTTCATTTACTCTCTCGGTTTCAATTTTTCCTGCAAATTGATTTGACAGAGCGATATTACTTACGGAAATATCAGATGGGACTGCGCCGCTCGAGGTAACCATCGGCAGGCTGAGAATGTCTGAGATGCCGCGGGGAATCAATTCATCGACGCGCATCGACGCCGTCTTGTACAACACTACTCGTAACTCACCGCGCTTCGGGCTGCGAAAACGCATATTGAAATTACGCGACACATAAGTTAGTTCAGGTTCCAGGAGTGAAATCGTGGCCGGATTGTAGTCAATATGAAACTCAACGCCGGCGACTTCCTCGGGGAAATCACCGATCACAGACACCGAGCTGAACTCGCCAACTTTGATGTCAGAAGCATCTAAATCCAATGTCGCAATCGGCGCTCCTCCCGGACCCGGTCCAGTAATGATAGGCAGATCGAAAATCAGATTGTTAATTCCTACCAGGTCGATTACGTCAACTGCGCCGTCTCGGGTCACATCGGCGGCCGCTGACTGTCTGAGCGGGAAAGTGAAATTACCAATAATGAAACCAATCACATTGACCATATCAGCCACGTCGATAACTCTGTCCAGGTTAACATCACCCAGATTATCCACTTCCACAATTCCCGGCAAAGACAATAGCTCCGCTGATCCGACAGATGGATCCGGATCGATAGACTCACGGCCGTTGAACAGGTTAATCGGGTACTCTCCCGGAATTGCCACCGAATCAACGCTAAATATCACTCGCAGAATGTCAGATGCTAAACCCGGAAGCAGCGGTTCATTATTCAGTCCGAGCGTCAATACTCTGACTGTACTGTCAGTCAGCGCGACCCAATCCACAGTGTAGAACGGCGTTCGCGCCGTGGTTATAATCGAGTCCAGGCTAATTTGTCTGAACGGAAACTCCATGTCAAACTGCACTCCATACACACTGTCCTGGCGGCTGGTCAGATCGATCGGGAAAATAACCGGATTGAATCCGGGAATCCCGCCGGCTGCGGATTCATTGTCCGCCGACGTCGAAAACAACTGGTCGAATTTGAGCTCTTCGACAATAATAGTCACGTTCATCTGGGCCGAGCTGAGACCCTGATCATCAGTCGCTATGAAACTGGCCACAAATGTCCCGGCCTGGGTCAGATCCGGCGTCCAGCTAAAAGCGCCAATGGCAGGCGTAATCGAGGGTGTCGACTGGAAAGTTGCGCCGGGCGGAAAATTACCGCTGATGGTAATCACATCGGTCGGATCGGGATCTGTGGCTGTGACCGTGAAAGAAACTGTCTCTCCCTGGGTCAGCAGCTTGGGAGAGGCTTGTTGTTCAAGTACCGGAGCATTGCCCAGGACAATTCTGGTGTACTGGCAATTCCCATTTGCATCACAGAAACCGGGAAGGGTAAAACCGGCCGGTGGTGAATTACAATCGTTGTTAGTCTGGCACCCTTGCGGACCCGGACCAACAACCGTATATTCGCAATTGCCCTCCACACAAAATGCCGGAAGCGCGAAACCAGCCGGGGGAGAGACGCAGTCAGTAAAGGTTACACATTGCGGTAGGTCTGGTTCTGCCACACGGAAAAATCCTGTTCCCAGAATCGGCACCTGCAACAGCGGCAAAATCTGTGTGTCAATTGTCCCGTCCTCATTGAAAAAGAACGTCGTCCAGTTCTGTGCGCTGGCAGACAGCGCGCAGCCAATCTGTATCGGCGGAAATATCGACGCATCCAGCACAGGTCTATGCTCGAGTCGCACGACTTCGGATGCCCCTTCCGTGGCAGTCGGCAATACAACGAATTTTATTCGCACTATTTCACCACTGCCACCGGGAATAGAATCAAGCGGCGGTGCAAATTTAGCCAGCCACTGTACTTTCAGCAGGCTGCTGTCCCGCACTTTGAGTGAATTCGATTGAAACAGATCCTTGGGAACAGTGATGCTGTCAAATCCCTCCGCATCTTTGAGTATTATGGGGAAAAAAGCCCGCCCGGTTTCGCGGATTGACAGAAACTCAGTGACAATAGTATCAATCGTTGTATCAGGAGGCAATACCGCAGTATTAATCGTTGTGTCAATTAATGTATCAGGAAATACAACCGGCCGAATAAGAGTTGACGGATAGCGCACATTTATTGTCATCCCCAGAACAATAGAGTCAGCCGCAAAATAAATCGGCAATTCCACCGTGTCATTTGCCAGCCCCTTGAAACTGACAACCCGCAGCGTGTCCGGTGTATAGGTGTTGTAATCAATTCCCTCTTCACATATAAATAACTGTGCATTCGCCTGTGATGCGAACTGAAGCGTTAGCAGCAGGGTTAAAGCGGGAATAAATGTGCGGCTTAATCTCATTGTCTACCTCAAAGTATCATTCTTCTATATCACCGTCTGGCACGCTGTCACGCGCAGACTTCTTATTTCACTGTTGTGGTCCATATTCATTTTACGCTCACTTTAGCAAAGTCATTTTCCGTGACACCGCCTGTCCATCTACACTCAGCCGATAGACATACACGCCGCTCGCCACCGCCGCGCCTGATTCATCAGCGCCGTTCCAGGCAACCAGGTGTTCTCCTGCGCTCAAGTCCTCGTCAACAAGTTTGCGCACCGCGCGGCCAAGGATATCGTATATGTTCAAGCTCACCCGGGACGGGCGCTCAAGAGCAAAAGTGATTTTCGTCGACGGATTAAAGGGATTAGGATAATTTTGATTCAGCCTGAACGTTACCGGCAAGGCCTCCCGGGCGCCATCATTTATGCGTGTGACAACAACCGCGCCCTGTGTTGTGGCAAGTTCGGCTCTGAGAAGGGCCGCACTGGTTTCAGCATACTCCAGAGAAAACAGAAGCCGCCGGCCGCCGGCAATCGCGCCGGATGATTCACTATACATTAACACCCGAAGCGTATCGCCGGTCACCCGGCTTTTGAGCAATATCCCCGCATCAGCCAACTGAGGGGACAATAGTACTCTGCCGGGAGTATTGTCGTTTGCATTACTATATCCAGGGTGGCCAGAATCAAGGGCAAATGTCAACAGCGCCCCGCCCAGATCAGCCTCCGAGTTTACGTACACATCGGTCGACAGCCGGCCATTCTGTCGTGAAATTTGTTGGGTAAAGAGAACCGCAGATGCACTGCCGCCGGGGACGCGGCGCGGGGCCCCGCCTGAGACGATAACACCAAGAAGCGCCACCAGATCAGCGATTGATGCGGTAAAACCATCTCCGTTTACATCAGAGTTTGCAAACTGCTGGGCGCTAAATTGAAATCGCTCCGGATCAATAAAAAATTTAGTGAACCGAAGCGCATCAGCGATTTCAAACGAAAGACCGTTAAGATTAATATCTCCAATGAAAATATCGGACTTGTCTTTCAGTTTGGCCCCGCCGTTATTCAGTTCAATCTCAGACGCGAGAGCTTTACTGCCATCGGTTCTTGAGAGACTGACAGTAAATGTATCAAACGGATTTGACATGCCAAATTTTACCGGCAGGAAAAAACCCGCCAGCCCGTTTAGAGAAGATATCTTCAAATTTAGTTCAAAGATTTCACCGTCACCCGGCGCCAGCGGCGGGCTTGCCAGGCCATCGTTCACATCGGCCAGGCCGGCTATTCTCAGGTCACCCGGGTTCGGGGCCGCGAATTCAAATGTGAATGACTCGAAATTTGAAGTGCGGCTGGCGCTGTTATTAATGGATAAAACCGCCATCACACTCGGATCAAAACTGATTGCGATATCAAAAGCGCTGAGCGGGTCGCGGTTTTTTAGACCCACACTCAATGTCAAAAACTCGCCTGGAAAAACAGTGTCTGTAGTTATCGTTAAAAGATACGCCGCGCCAACAGTCACCAGAAGCGAGGTCGAGAGAGTGTCAGCCAACCCCAGTTCGTCGGTGGCGACCAATGTCACCCGGGAAAACCCGCTGTCCTCAATTTTCGGCAGCCAGCCAAAGTTCACCGGAGACAGGCCATCTGCCTCAAATATCCCGCCCGCCGGAAGCTCGATAGCCCGCCAGGTGACAGTCTCGAAATCCGGATCAAAAACGGTTGGTTGAAAGCTGATCAATTCGCCAATTTCAATTGCGATTGAATCCGGCGCCGTGATAACCGGGGCCCGGTTTACATTCTGAACAAACACCTGCAGAGAAAGTGAAGATTGAGCTGACCCGTCGGACACGACAAACTCAATGACAAACGGTGACGCGCCCGAAGATAAGGGTCCGACAAAAGCAGGCGCCCAGGTGAACACTCCCGAACCGTCGCCACGGTCGGTGAATCTTGCGCCACCCGGCCGGCTGGACATGCTCAGAGCCAGTGGATCGCCATCGCTGTCGGAAGCGCGAACGATTAGCGAAACAGACTCTCCCTCGGAAATGTACAAATCCGAGGCGGCCTGAAACTGCGGAACTATATTCGCCAGAAGCTTTCCGGAAACCGGCAATAAAACGAGAACGATGAGTGAAACACCCGCAACAAAGGCAGGCTTAACCGCACGGACAAAGACCCTGCGGATCCCGCTCGTATAGCAGCTTGATTTTAGTCTTGCGCTGATTCGGCGCCCCGGGTTATATGTTCGCATCTATCGCTAGGTGGTGTGTTTTCTTACAGTTTCTGAGATTTCCCGTTAACGGTCAGGATTTCCTATGCTGATCGAGTGTCCGGGCCAGCCTGTCAGGTTATCCATTTTCAAGCAGGCGGGTGTATCCGATGCCTATTGAGCAAGAAGCAGACCAATTATTGTTCCGGATTCAGGGCGTTCAGGCGCGCGTTCAGGATTTGAACAGTGAGGAATCCTACGCCGGATCGTGTTCAAACACCTTCTGTTTCTGACCTCTAACTGATTGTCTTACAGGCGTTTGATAGATAACAGGCGCCAGCGTCGACCACAATTGCCGCGATTGCCGCGCCCCGAATATTTCAGATCCCTATCTGACGGTGTATATGAGGCAAAAGGTATGAAACGCGAGTAATACTGTCAATGGCAATCTTTTGCGCTTCTAGTGGACGAAACCAAGGTCAGAGTTCCGGCCAAGCAACTGACTTATGTAAGTACTGGGCTAGTCTAATATGACTGAACCTGATATTAATATACAGCTTCTGGCCATTTTCGTCAAAAGATTTCGCGCATATTGTGGACAACTTTCAAGAGTTTTCCACATGGTTGTCCACAGAAAACTCTCTGATCACATGTCTCCTCTCTGGACCCCAAAAAACGCAAAAAATCAGGTCGAATTCCGCCGGATCTAGGTCAGTTCTTGGCCAAAACAAGGACCGGCTGAGTCCAAAAACGGTAGAACAGGCAAATCTGCTTAGGACGAGGGGGCCCGGGGGCGAAGGTTCCGGGAGACGTTGCGAAAGAGTGTGAAAAAACAGTCTGGCCGTGGCTGGGAACTTGTGGCTGGAGTCTTGTGGCTGGACAGCCGGGCTTTAGACCGTGTGGCTGGATCTGCGCTAACCGTTACTTAGAGCGGATAGCTCTGGTAAAAAATCCCTGCCGGGAGAGAGTCAAAAGACCCTCTTCCCGGACAGGAAAAATAACAACCAACGACTTCAGAAGAACCATCTTCTTGGTAGCGGAAGCATTATCAGTCTTCACGTTATAGAAGTAAATACCTGAAGCCTGATTCGAAGCGTTCCACTCGACCAAAACCGTACCGGCGGAGCCGGCAGAGCCTGTGATCTCGTGCACTTTCTGACCGGCGACGTTATAAATCGTCACGGTGTACTCAGAAGCGCTCGGGACCTCAAAGCTGATCTTGGTTGACGGGTTGAACGGATTCGGGAAGTTCTGATGCAGTTCGAAGGAGGTCGGGACCAGAGTGGTAGCGCTGTTAAGGGCGTTACCATTATAGTCGACCGCTTCGACAGAAATCAGTTCGCTGCTGGCGGTAAGAATTTCACCGGCGGCGATTCTTTCAGAACCAATGT
>JADFNA010000075.1 GCA_022563625.1 Candidatus Zixiibacteriota bacterium | reverse complement strand
GACGCCGCCGGAGGAAAAAGAACGGCTGGAATAGCGGGGAATAAGCAAACACCCCGGAAAGTCCGAGGCGCTCGCCAAAAAATATGAAGATTACAGATTTCTTGGTCTGACTCTAAATTAGCTTAAAGATTTTAATCTATTGAATTTGCCAAAGGCAAATTAATATTATATTTTGGAGAGGGTGTTGTCAAGCAACCCAATAACTGCCATGTCAATATTTAGAAGATCAATAAAACAAACTGCCAACCTTGAACCGCAGCGAAAACCGTTCGACACCATCGATGATTTACAGCGCAAGGCACGGGAACTACTCGACGACCTCATCAAATTGGGCGCTTACAAACATCCATTGAAAGTTCGGAAGGGTAGCAGGAAGGAGGTGAACGCCATGTCCGCAGACAGCGACCGCAGCCAGACCTTGAAGGCCGGGGGCAAGACCTATTTCTTTGATATCAAAGATACCAAAGAAGGCAAACCCTACCTGATCATCACGGAAAGCCGCTACAAAGGCGAAGACCAGGAACCGGAGCGCAGCAGCATCTTTGTGTTTCAAGAGAACGCGCAAGAATTCGCTTTTACGACCACGGCCATGCTCGCCAAGATCATCCAGGAATAAAGCGCATAGCAAACATCTTGCAATTCTGCTAGGATGGATTTTGTGCTGCCCTTTCCGAACTTTACTCAACGAAAGAGAGATGACCTGATACTGGGACGAACCGGGAAATATCGTATCTTCCCTAGATTTCGGATCTCATCACAAGTGCGAAAATTCCACTCTTATGTGGTTGGGCTAACTGGACGAGGCAAAAGCAAATTCCTGCAAAACTGCCTCGTTCAGGACATCCTGGCCGGACGCGGCTGTGCCATTATCGACCCGCACGGCGACCTGGCCAAAGACGTACTGCGCAGCCTGATATCAGCCGGTTACTTTCAAGACAAACACGCCATTGAGAATGTTATTTATGTCGCTCCCAGGAGACGGGATTTCATCCTGCCGTTCAACGTACTCAAGCGACCGGACAAAGACACCGAAACCTATGAAGTCGCCCAGCGCGTGATCGCCGCCTTCATGCGCACCTGGGCGAAGACGCTGGCCGAGCCGCCGCGTTTCCAGCAGATCATGCGTTCCTCTCTAGCAACCCTGATCGAGAGCGGTGATACGCTGTGCAGCCTGTACCGCTTGCTGACCGATGACGATTTCCGTGAAGAGAAATTGTCCTCCATTACCGATTTAAAGGTGGCCGCCGATTGCCAAGCTTTCTTCTACAACGAATTCGAACAATGGGGTCGCGAGCGCGCCCACATGATCGCCAGCACCACCAACAAGGTCAGCGCCCTGACCGACAACCCCAGCATTTTCTATATGCTGGGTCAATCCGAGAACCGCTTGGACATCCGAAAAATAATGGATGCAGGTAAAGTGCTGTTGGTCGACCTGGGTGACTGTGACCATGAAACCAAGCGCTTGTTCGGCACGCTCATCGTGACCGGTTTCGAGCATGCCGCCCTATCCCGAGCCAGAGCGCCGGTAGAAAGCAGAAGACCGTACTATCTGTACATCGATGAATTTCAAGATTTCGCCTGCCATCCCGGCGCGGCGGAGACCTTCAGCCAGATGCTCTCGCAGGTGCGTAAATTTGGATTGCATATGATCTTGGCCAACCAGAGCATCGCCCAGCTAACACCTGGACTTCAAACCGCGCTGGGAAACGCCCAGACGATCCTTTCCTTCCGCATTTCCAGAGCTGATGCTGAAGCCCTGGCTCGTGTGCTAGGGCAGGTCAATCCACAGTTCATCAAACATGCCAGCCAGACCGAGACCCAGCATCCGGTCTACGCGCCGCTGTACGAACAATGGGAACAATTCATCCAACAACTCACCCGTTTGCAAGTGCGCCAGGTGGTGGTCAAGACCGCCGATGATCGCCAAGCCGTCATCTGGCCGGAGAAAATATCCGATTCAGCATGTTCGGAGGAACAACTTGAAATAATTATCCGGAAATTGTTACGGCAACACGGCAGTCCATTTGACCAAGTTTATCGGGATTTAGTGACTAAACCAAAGTCTAAACCTCAAGACGATTTATTTACTGATTAACCCCCACTTCCTATAAACCTATTGGCAAGCCTATTGGGATGCTGCCAACAAGTAATTCTCAATCCGACAGGTATCGAACCCATCGGATTGAGCCGGAAAAACTTCTGGCTTCCCTCGTAGAGGCCATGTCCAACACCATTTTGCGCCTAATTACGGGCTGAAATCGTGTTTGCCAGACCCCCCACTCAGGTAGCCAGCGGCGTCGGTTCTCTTTCCGGGTGTGTAAACCTAGGTATTGCCACCTGAAATCGACCCCGACTACCTCCGGCTTCGCCTGCATGTCTGGACGTCCCCCCAGACCAGCAGGTTCCCTTGCTCCTCCTTCCCGTTTCACGGGATAGTCGTTGCGGCGGCGTCACCGGCGGTGTCGAACAGTCTGCGACAGATCGACACACGCCGTACCACCGGAGGTAGTCGGTCTCTACGAGACCGACGCCGAACGCCACTGACATTTTTCCGGACCTTTTTGTCAGCGGCTTCCCAAGCGGAACGGTCTGCGACCTTGATTGAAATAAACCCCCGAAGGGCGCAGATTGCCCTGCAAACGAAGTTCTCACCAAAAAGAGATGTCTCTTCATTGAATAAACAAAATACGAACTAAGGAGCGCACACGAGCTCACCTGCTATTCAATTTTGGCAGCCACCTCGCCGCGTAAAGGACGACGCCCAGAAATAATTTGGGCTGGCAAGTTGCCGAAGAAACGGCAATCCTTGACCCGGGGAGGCTAGGGCTGCTTTTCTTTAACTGGCAGGTGAGGAAAAACGTGTGGGGGGAAAGCAAAGTGAATCCCGCGCTTTTCTATAATGGTGTTTTTGGCAAATTTGAAGATGAACGATTCGCTGCAGGGACACGGTCATTTATTGCGGCCCTCAAGCGGGCGACAGACAGCGGCGTCAGAACATATGTCGGCGGCGGCGAGGGACGCATGGCGCTGCTCAAGTATGGCAAGCTGGAAGATGTGACACACGCATTCACTGCCGGCGGGACGATCTTGAAATCTCTCGGCGCCAAACACATCGCGTATGTCAAGGCGAATTATCTGCAGAGCCGATTAGCGGCTAAAGACACTGACTAGAATGCCACGATATGTTCAGCGACAATTTTGCTGGAAACCCGTATACAAATACGTCCATCTGAAAATGTATGAACACTAAGAATTAACAAAACATAGTTGCCAAAACCCTATTACCGCACTTTCAAAGGAGGACCATCATGGCTTCACCCGTAGTGCATTTTGAAATACTTGGCAAAGATGGCGGCAAATCGCGTGAGTTTTATGGCGGGTTGTTCGACTGGAAATTCGACGTGCAGGCGGAGATGGACTACGGCCTGGTTGAGGCAGCCGGTGAAAAGTCTATCGGGGGCGGAATCGGCAAAGCGCCGGAGGGCGTGAATCCACTGCTGACATTTTATGTTCAAGTGGACGACCTGCAGGCGTATCTGGACAAAGCCGAAAAACTCGGTGGGAAAACTCTTGCGCCCCCATCCGCTATTCCCGGCGTTGGAAGTTTCGCCTGGGTGGCGGACCCCGATGGAAATTGTGTCGGGCTGTACAAGCCGGCGTAAGGTTTATGCGTAGTCGTGACGAGACCGGGGTTTCATTTTCGTCCACACGTTAAGGATTGCGGTTTCACGCGATGACAATGGTTCACTTATTTTGCAATTATTAGTCAGTGCGAAAGATCATCTGTTTGGAAGCGCGCAGTAGCTGTGCAGGGCTGGTATTATCGGCGATTTCGACAATGACGTCAACTTCCACCCCTGGACTCCACTTTGGTCCGTCGCGGGCTATGACTTCCAAAACATACGGCGGCGTTGGCGGCCGCGATTCAGCCGAGAGTGGAGCGTTCCATACCTGTCTGCCATAAACGACCCACATTTGTTTGACCGTAAGGGTGAGCGAATTTTCCGACGAGTCCGTGGCGATTATATGCGCCAGCGCAATCAGCGGTTTCCCGTCCGGGGGAGATATAGGCATAAAGTCACGCCACAGATCGGTTTCAAGATAATACTGGCGGCCGGCGATCGAGACATTCTCGGGCGCCGCTTTGCGGGCCACAGGATCAGCATCCGGCTGCGTAGTACCGGACGAACAAGCCGAATACAGCAGAGCTACCGACGGCACAATTACTATGTTGATTGGTTTTATCATCGCTGAACACGTTTCCGGATATCAGAGTCCACACATTCTTTCACGCCGCAAGATAGCGCCCTATCCAAGTACCTGGCAAGGTCAAATTTCCGCCACATTCCGCGCGGGGTCCTTCCCCCAACTGGCGAAATCCCATTTGTTTTCCAGCTTGAGAACACCCCGCGGGCAGACATGCTCGCACATGCCGCAGCCGACACATGATGCGCGTTTGAATGATTGATTTTTCTGCGCATAGGCGCGAACGTCAATTCCCATTTCGCAGTAGGTCGAACAGTTGCCGCAGGAAATGCACATATCATCTTTGACCGTGATGCGAAAGCGCCCGTACTTTTGAATAATCCCCATCAGCGCCGCCAGTGGACAGAAAAACCGGCACCAGACACGCGAGCCCATCAGTGGATACAGCCCGACCCCCAGCACGCCGGACAGGAGCGAAGCAATCATGAATTTATAAAAGAGCGCCAGCGGGACAGCGATCGACGAGAAAGTTGGAAATTCAGTTGTATATGACGCGCCGAGTTCAGCGCGCAATTTGAAATGAATTATTACCAGAATTGTGTTGATTATCACAAACAGCAACACCAGATGAATTGAATAGCGTTCAAAGCGCCAGGCATTCGTGGACTTGTTCGACAGATGTCGGAATGAATCACCGGCGGTTTCAGCCAGCCCTCCACAGCCACAGGCCCAGGAGCAGTACCAACGTTTGCCAAACAGAAAAGTCAGCGCCGGAACCAAAAAGAACGCGCCGACTATGCTGTACATCATATACAGCTCAGGCAGGTTTTTCGTGGTCCCGGGGTAAAATGTGTCGTGCTTCAGCGGCCAGAACATGGCAAAGTTATACACCGGCTTCTCGAAATAAACCATCAAGTAGGGCAAGGCCATGACAAACACGATCTGTACCATGACAACAGTTATGGTTCGCCAGCGCTGGTACGGTGTTTTCGCGTGCTTGCTCAGAAAAAACACTCCGCCAATCACCATTGCCAGTGTGTAGAGCCAGCTATACAGCCACCATTTGTTGGACAAACCGAGCGCAGAAGTCGCGGAGTTCAACAAACTCGCCAATGGCTTTCCGCCCACACCCAGGTCAAGTAAACGTGCGTCAAGCATCACCGTGAAATAGAAAATGAGAAAAAACCCGATAAGAAGACTCGACAGCGTCCACGCGCCGACATGACGGGTTTTGAGCGGCTTGAGATATGTTGACAGTAATCCGGTTTGCATAGAAGACCTGTCAGACTACCGGAGCCGGAGCTAGAACTTTGAACTTGCGAAAAAACTCTTCGTCAAAAGCGGCTTCATGCAGATGTTCCAACACCCAGCCGATTTTGCGCTTTTCATCAACCCAGCGCACGAGAATGCCATGGTCCCAGCGGCTGCCGAGCATATTGAAACCTATAACAGTTCCATCCTGCAGGTAAGTTATACGCTGCGAGATATTTGTTCCGGTTTCGCGCTGATACCAATCGTGTTCACCGTCAAAATTAAAGTTAACATAACCCGCCGTAGTGTACTCAATGTCGAAAAACTTGGCCGAGTTGTAAAAAGTGGCCCGCTTATAGGCCGTCTGCATTCCGTTTGAAGCCGCCATATTTTTCCCGGCGGCGATCCCCTGATCACGACCGGTGTACCATAGTTGCTCAGGCCTGCGCACACCATTGAACCAGATAACCGACGTGCAATCACCGGCCGCCCAGACATCTTGCAGGCCAGTCCCCAGTTTTTCATCGACAACAATCCCGCCGAACCTATCCAATTCAAACCCGGAACCCTTGAGAAATTCTGTCTGCGGCTGAACACCGATGGCAAACAGCGCAATATCACACTCAATCATTTTCCCGGCATCCGTCTTGAGGCCGATAACTTTTCCGTTCTTACCGACGACTTCGTCAGTCCCTTCGCCGAGAAGAACGTGGCAGCCATGCTCTTTGACATGTGCGACGACCATATCGCTCTCAGTTTCGGAAAAAGCCACCGGCCAGAGATGGCTCTCGCGTACCAAGAACGTCACCTCTATCCCAGCCAGATGGAGAATCTCCAGCGCCTCAATTCCAATCAACCCTCCGCCGATCACCACCGCGGCCCGGGCATCTTTTGATTTTTCTTTGAGCCACTCTAAGTTGTCCCAGGTGACAAAACGTCCGACACCGTCAAGATCACTGCCGGGATATGTGGCGCGCCGCCCGACAGAGCCGGAGGCAATTAGCAGTCGGTCATAAGCGAGTGTCCCGCCGGACTCCAGAGTCAGTGTTTTCTTAGAATAGTCAACAGCGCTGATGCGATCACGGACACGAGTAAAGTTCATTTTCTTGTAATAGTCGCGCTCATACGGCTCAATGCAGCGCTCGGAAAGCTGACCGCAGAAAGCATACATCAACGCCGTACGCGAAAAGAAATGATCAGATTCATAGGAGACAATGCTGATTTCGGCCTTTCCGTCCGCCCGCCGAATCTCACTGGCGGCGTTAATCCCGGCGACCCCATTCCCGATTATGACATAGCGCATTTTGCTCTTTTGCTCTCTGCTTACACGACCATGAAACCACCGAAAACCGCGCAAGTTCCCGCTCCAAATACAGTTTACTAGCTTTACGCTATCTGCGCAATGAAAACCCGTCTCTTTCCTTGTCTCAACTCCTCAAATCCCGCATCTTCGGCCGGTGATCGACTTTGCTGTCATATTCTGGGATGTGACGCCCGAGCTTTTTCGTATCGGGCCGTTTGCGCCGCGCTGGTACGGGTTGATGTTTGCCACCGGGTTTCTGCTGGCCTATCGCATTTTTCTGGGCATTTATGTGCGCGAGGGCAAATCCGACCTTGAAGTATATAAGATCTTCATTTACGCCTTTATCGGCACACTGGTGGGCGCGAGGTTGGGGCATGTGCTGTTTTACAACCCCGAATACTACCTGTCCAATCCATTTGAGATAATCAAAATCTGGCAGGGCGGCCTGGCCAGCCATGGCGGGACAGTTGGCGTTATGGCCGCGATCTATCTTTACC
>JADFNA010000074.1 GCA_022563625.1 Candidatus Zixiibacteriota bacterium | reverse complement strand
AAGATGCGTTTCCAAAAGCTGTCCGATATTCATACGTGACGGCACACCCAAAGGATTAAGAATGATGTCAACCGGTGTGCCGTCGGCCAGGTACGGCATATCTTCGACAGGCACAATGCGTGAGACAACACCCTTGTTTCCATGTCTGCCCGCCATCTTGTCGCCAACCGAGACTTTGCGTCTGATAGCGATGCGGACCTTGACGAGTTGTTTCACACCGGGCGGCAGTTCAGCGCCGCGTGTAATTTTGTCAATTTCGACTTCCATATTACCGCGCTTGGCAGCGATCAACTCGGCGGCTTCTTTGAGAATACCGTCAACTTTGGCGTTTACATTAGCATCTGCGCAGTATCCCTCCGGCGCGTGTGCATTGTCGAAGTCGATTGCCAGCGCCGTCTCGGCTTTATATTTCTGACCCGAGCGAATCAAGATCGCGTTGTCGATGAGCGAGCGGACTGTTTGCGAAGATTGTCCGTCGAGCAGGTCGGCGGCGCGCTGGTTGCGATGGCTGGTAATGTCATCAATCAATTTGCCATACGTTTTCTTGACCCGCGCAATGTCCGATTTTTCCTGTTTCTTGGCTTCTTCGGAGCGCTCTTTTCGGGAAAAGACCCGCGTATTGATCACCACTCCGCGCATTCCCGGCGGCGCCTTAAGTGAAGCGTCGCGCACATCGCCGGCCTTTTCACCGAATATGGCCCGCAACAGCCGTTCTTCCGGAGATAGCTCGGTTTCGCCTTTCGGGGTGACTTTGCCGACAAGGATATCGCCGGACTCCACCTCGGCGCCAATCCGGATAATTCCCTGTTCGTCCAGGTTCAAAAGAGCTTCTTCCGAGACATTCGGAATCTCGCGCGTTATTTCTTCGAAACCGCGTTTGGTGTCTCGCACCTGAAGTTCATATTCTTCGATGTGTATCGAGGTGTATATGTCTTCCTGGATGAGCCGCTCAGAAAGAATAATCGCGTCTTCAAAGTTGTATCCACGCCAGGCCATAAACGCCACCAGCACATTACAGCCCAAAGCAAGCTCACCGGCGTCAGTGGCCGGCCCGTCAGCAAGCACGTCACCGGCTTTGACACGGTCCTTGACCTCGACGATCGGACGTTGATTGATGCACGTGTCCTGGTTTGACCGTTCGAATTTTATCAATTCGTATTCATCGTCTTCGTAGAAACCGAGTTCGTTTTCCTTTATTTTCGTGTCCGGCTTAACCACTATCCTCGAAGAATCAACGTATTTGACAACACCGCTGCGATTGGCAACCAGCACCGCGCCTGAGTCATGCGCGGCTTTGCGCTCCATGCCGGTGCCGACATATGGCGAATCGGTTTTCAGAAGCGGGACCGCCTGGCGCTGCATATTCGATCCCATCAGCGCGCGGTTTGCGTCATCATGCTCCAAAAACGGAATCAACGCAGCAGCAACCGACACTAACTGCCGCTGAGAAACATCCATAAAGTCAATTTCCTCCGGCGGCACGAGTTTGAAATCAGACCGCTTGCGCGCAAACACCATTTCATTTTGGAATTTCCCCCGGCTGTCGAGCGGCTCACTTGCCTGGGCGATTGTTTGCCTGTCCTCTTCGTCTGCGGCGAGGAACTTAATTTCGTCAGTGACCGCGCCTTTGACAACCTTGCGATACGGCGTCTCCAGAAATCCGAATTTGTTGATTCGCGCAAACGTTGCCAGCGACATGATCAGCCCGATATTCGGCCCTTCAGGAGTTTCAATCGGACATACGCGGCCATAGTGAGTGTGATGCACATCGCGCACTTCAAATCCCGCTCGTTCACGTGTCAATCCGCCGGGCCCCAGCGCTGAAACACGCCTCTTGTGTGTCAACTCCGAGAGCGGGTTGGTCTGGTCCATAAACTGCGAAAGCTGTGAGGAGCCAAAAAATGTGTCGAGCACAGCCGATACCGTCCGCGCGTTGATCAATAACTGCGGCGTGACGCCTTCATTGTCTTTGAGTGACAGGCGCTCACGGATTGTACGCGCTATGCGCGACAAACCGACGGAAAACAGATTGGACATCAATTCTCCAACTGTGCGGCAGCGGCGGTTCCCGAGATGGTCGATGTCATCAATGAATCCCTGATCGTTGCGCAGTCCAATCAAGTACTTGATAATCGCCAGAAAATCCTGGCGGGTCAGAACAGCTGTATCCTGAGGCGTGTCGAGTCCGAGCCGCTGGTTAATCATATAACGGCCAACGGCCCCCAGATCGTAGCGCTTGCTGTTGAAAAAGAGTTTCTCCAAGAGCGCTTCGGCCATTTCGATTGTTGGCGGTTCACCCGGCCGAAGCAGGTTGTAGATTTGCTCCAGCGCCTCTTCACGCGACTTGGTAGGGTCTTTCTTGAGCGTATTGAGAATGACAAAAACTTCGCGTCCCTGGTCTTTGGTGACTACCGTCAGCTTCTTGACTTTAAGGTCGATCAGCTTTTCAATATGCTCCTCAGTGATTTCCTCACCGATCTCAATTGTCATCTCGCCAGTTTCCTCATCGGCAATGGTTTCACCGGCCCTGAGTCCGATGATCTTTTCCACACCTTTGCCCTTGAGCGACACCTCGCTGGTTTTGTAGAACTCTTTTATCAAGTCCGCATCAGTGGATACTCCAAGCGCCCGCAGGAATATCGTTACCGGCAGTTTGCGCCGCGAATCGATATGGACGTACATCATGTCTTTGATGTCAGTCGTAAACTCAACCCAACTGCCGCGATACGGAATAATACGCGCATTGTAGAGCTTTTTACCATTGGGATGTATCTCTTCATTAAAAAACACACCCGGGCTGCGGTGAAGCTGGCTGACGACAACACGCTCGGCGCCGTTGATGATAAAAGTGCCGAAATCGGTTATCAGCGGAAGCTCGCCGAGATAGACGTCCTGTTCAATAACGTCTTTTACTGTTTTATCTTTTCCGCTTCCTTCGCGCGATATCAAACGCAGAGTCGCCTTCATCGGCGCGGCATAGGTCATGTTCCGTTCTCGGCACTCCTTGATCGTATAGCGCGGCTGGCCGAGCAGGTAGCGCACAAATTCAAGAGAAAACATCTCGTTGACATCTGAAACGGGAAACACGTCTTCGAATATTTGCTGCAGTCCGACGGACTGTCTCTGTTCACCAGGGACATCCGGCTGCAGAAACGCCCTGTACGACCTGAGTTGTACATCCAGCAGATTCGGCATCTCAACCGCATCCGGTATTCTGCCGTAATTCTTGCGGACTATTTCTTGCTTGCGAGCCAAGTCTGCATCCTCCGACTAAGAGTTGATTTTATTCATGATGGTTGTCATGTTGCTTGTCACGTTATTTGTCATGTTGCTTGTCACAGTGATTGTCGCCTGCCCGTTCTGTCGCAGAGTATGCGCCAGGGCCGTTGGAATAAATACACCGTGTATATAAGAAATACCACACGCGCGCCTGTCGAGCGCCGCGTGGTTGTGTGTGAAGTTTTCTGGCATCGGCGCGTTCTGTTTAATCCTGTTTTTTCTCCCGGCCGCCCTCAAATGGAGCGAATACCTGGGGAGCGTGTGACAGATCGTCGCCAGAGCAGGGGACCTGCGTCCAATGCTGGCTGCTTCAGCAGGGCCGCCGCATCTGCGTTTATATGTGCCTGTCGCTTTGAGCAACAGCGCCGCGCATTGTGATGTAATGATGAAAAATCTCCGGATACGCTGCGCGGCAGGCGTATCCGGAACAGACACTCTTACTTTAATTCGACCGTGGCCCCAACATCGGTCAATTTGCCCATCGCCGCTTCCGCCTCATCCTTTGGAACATCTTCTTTGATGTTGGACGGGAATGCTTCAACCAGGTCTTTCGCTTCTTTCAGGCCAAGACCGGTCAATTCCCGGACTGTCTTGATTACCTGAAGCTTTTTATCTCCGAAGCTGGTGAGGACGACATTGAATTCCGTCTTTTCTTCAACAGCTTCGGCTCCGGCGGCCGGGCCGGCGGCAACAGCGACTGCCGCCTGGGGCTTAACACCGGTCAGGTCCTGGATCGAGTTGGAAAGCTCCGCCAGGTCCAGGGCCGACAGTTTTACAATTGA
This sequence comes from Candidatus Zixiibacteriota bacterium, assembly GCA_022563625.1. Taxonomy (GTDB): domain Bacteria; phylum Zixibacteria; class MSB-5A5; order GN15; family JACZUZ01; genus JADFNA01. The sequence continues at coordinate 3,210 of JADFNA010000074.1, read as the reverse complement.
GTCTGCAAGTTCTTTCACGCTACCCATAAAACAAATCCTTTCACACTTACTCTCTGTCTCTGAAGCTCCCTGCCGGGCCGAACTTTCGTCCCGTGATTGCCTCTACAGAAAGATTTCCAGCGTTTACATGATACGGCCCGGCCAACTGCGATTGAACTCCGCATCCGGCCGGCCATTAAACTTCTTCTTTGTCTCAGCCCTTCGTCTCAAGCAGCCTCCGCCGGCGCCTGTTTGGCCAGCGCGTCGATCGTGCCGATAAACTCCTGTGTCACCGCTTCGGTAACAGAAATAAACTCAGCAATCGGCGCTTCAATCGCGCCCATCACCCGGGCGATTAATTCATCTCGAGTGGGAAGATCGGCCAGTTGTTTCACCCGGGAGCCATCCATCAATTCTCCCGCAAGCGACACCAGCTTTACCACCGGCAATTCCCGCTTCTTGAAAGACTCATAGAGAACTTTCGCCGTGGGGACAGGATCACCGAATACAAATGCGATGGCTGTTGAACCTGTCAGGCAATCTTCTATGCCTTTGATTTTCAATTCGCGCGCGGCGACCCGCACCAGCGTATTTTTTTCGACTATCAGCCGGGCGTCACTTTCACGCAGCCGGGCGCGAAGATCGGTCATATCTTTAACATTTAATCCATGATACTCGGTCACAAAATAACTCTCGGCCCGCTCAAAGTAATCTTTGACCCTGGCGACTTTTTCTTTTTTGGCTTCTGTCGGCATATTTTATCTGTCTCCTGTCAATCAACGCTCAGCGAGGCTTCTTCGAGTTTGATTCCCGGGCCCATAGTTGAACTGAGCGAAATTGATTGCAAGTATTTCCCTTTGGACACCGCCGGTTTGGCCTTGATGATCGCATCAGCGAATACTCGCACATTCTCCACAATTTTGTCTTTATCAAAAGACAACCGGCCCACAGCAGCCGCGATACCCGCCTGGCGGTCGACACGAAACTCAATCCGGCCGGCCTTGAGTTCCTTGACTGTCCGCTCAACATCCATAGTCACCGTTCCCGCTTTTGGTGACGGCATCAAGCCGCGTGCGCCGAGCAATTTACCCAGTTTGCCTACATTGCGCATCATATCCGGAGTGGCGACGGCGACATCAAACTCCAACCAGCCCCCTTTGATTTTCTCAACCAGTTCCTCAGCGCCAACAACATCAGCTCCAGCAGCGGTGGCTTCGGCCGCCTTATCGCCCTGGGCAAAGACGATAATCCTGACCGATTTTCCGGTGCCGTGCGGAAGCGAGACCGTTCCGCGCACCATCTGGTCGGCATGTTTCGGGTCCACACCCAGACGCATAGCAATTTCGACTGATTCGTCAAATTTCGCGAAACTCGCGCCTTTGAGCAAATCGACCGCTTCAGCAAGCCCATACATTTTGGCGCTGTCAATCGCTTCGTAGGCTTTTTTCGCGTTTTTTGTTTTCTTCATTTTCCTCTTTTTCTCCCCCGCCGGGCCGCCGGTTTTCTGTGCCGGCCCGTTTGATATCGAGGTGTTATCGAATAGGGACTGCGCAATCGTGTTTTACAATATCGCGTCTGGAACTAGCGGACCTCAATGCCCATTGAGCGCGCTGTGCCTTTGATCATTGACTTGGCCTGCTCAATTGATGAGGCGTTCAAGTCCTTTTCTTTCGCTCTGGCGATTTCCTCTACCTGGGCGTCAGTCACCGCACCGACCTTCTCTCGATTCGGCTCAGCCGACCCTTTCGGGACTTTGGCCGCTATGCGCAACAATGTTGAGGCCGGCGGTGTCTTGGTGATAAACGTAAAACTCTTGTCAACATAGACAGTGATTTCAACCGGCGTCAGTATTCCATTGTCTTTTTGGGTTTGCGCATTAAACGTCTTGCAAAACTCCATAATGTTGACACCGTGCTGTCCGAGAGCAGGTCCGACCGGCGGCGCCGGATTGGCCTTGCCTGCAGGAATCTGCAGTTTGATAAATCCAATTACTTTCTTTGCCACGACGTATTCTCTCGCTTCCAGTAGTTATTGCGGCCGGCTTATTTGTGACGGACTGTTTCCACCTGCAGGTAATCAAGCTCAACCGGGGTCGGCCGGCCGAAAATTGACACCATAACTTTCAACTTTTTCCGCTCCGTGTTAACCTCACTGACAACCCCGGCAAAATCCGCGAAAGGACCGTCGGTTACTTTAACTGCGTCACCGGCGTTATACGGCATATCGACAAGTTCAGTGGCGCGCGAACTGTCAATTTGCCCGATAATATGCTCGACTTCTTTTGCCCTCAGGGGCGATGGTTTTCCCGCGGCCCCGACAAAGTTTGTAATACCCGGAGTGCTGACAACCAGGTTCTGTGTTACTTTGTCAAGTTCCATTTCCACCAAAATATAACTCGGCAGAAATTTTCTAGTATTGACCGAACGCTTGCCCTGCCGCATTTCCGTCACCTGCTCGGTCGGGACAAGCACCTGCCCGAATTTATCGTCCAATCCTGCGTTTGTCACTGCGGATTCCAAGTAGCGCTTGGCTTTCTGCTCCTGCCCGCTATACGTATGGACCGCGTACCACTTGTGAGCCATAACTGTTGTTTCTACCACTTTCTATTTCTCTGGATCTTCTCTGAATCAAAGGACACGATGTCCTGATAATTATCAGTTGCCAAAAATCGCCTTGAAAGAAGTCACCAGCGTGCGGTCAACGAAGAAAATGAAAATCGAAACGATGATAGTAGTGACAATCGTCACAATCGTCGAGTTGAGAAGCTCCTGTTTGCTGGGCCAGGTGACCTTGTTGCCCTCGGCGCGCACTTCTTTGAGAAATTTTATGATTTTTTCCATGCTGGCCATTGCGCCGCATCAACCGGACAAACTCTAATTTCTGGCTGATGCGCTCTCGCCCTATCGCCCCTATCGCCCTTCTAGTCCCGATCGTCTCTTTACTGTCCCGGTGTTTCCGAAGCGCTTCAGCGCTCAACTTATTCTGGCAGGCCAGGAGGGACTTGAACCCCCAACTTCCGGTTTTGGAGACCGGCGCTCTACCAATTGAACTACTGGCCTGTTTCCATACTGTTGGGCCTGAGTTCCCGGCCAGCGTTTATCTTTCTTACTCCACAACCTCGGTGACAACTCCGGCGCCGACTGTGCGGCCGCCCTCGCGGATTGCGAAACGCAGTTCTTTCTCCATCGCAATCGGATGGATTAACTCAATCGCCATCTGAACATTGTCGCC
>JADFNA010000073.1 GCA_022563625.1 Candidatus Zixiibacteriota bacterium | reverse complement strand
GTTCACGACCGACAAACGGCGATCTTTGCGCACGATAGTGCAGGCGAGTCTGTTCGGTTTCCTCCAGTAATTCAATTTCAAGGTGCGGCTGCGGATTGAGCGCGTCTGCGAATTTCGTGAATTTGTCTGCAACGGCCTGTTCCATTCCCTCGACGGACGACAGCGTCCTCAGCTGCAACGACAATTCATTTGAGAGCTGCTCGCCTTCCCGATAATCCCGCGCCGGTCGTTTGCCGCTCAGGATGTCATCAAGAAGTTGTTTATCAGAGGCTTTGTTTGCCAGCAACGTTTTGAGATTGATTAGTGAATCAGCCAGCCTGTCATAATAAGGCAGCTTACTCAAAAGTTTGGAACCCCGGGCGACAAGAACGCCACCGCTCCATTTGGCAGTTTTCCTGGCGGCTTTGATCAGCAGCGGTGTGATGATTTTGAAGGCGGGTGTGAGATAGTACTTCGGAATATCAGTTTCGGCATGGAGGAAGTTTATCAGCTCTTTGGCCGAATCTGAGTCAAGCAGGTATTTAGAAAGGTCATCTGCGATCAAATGATCGAGAATTGCACCTGGTCCAATGGTTGTCTTTGCCTCGGCCAAACTAAAACCGCCTTTCCAGTACGCGCATTAGTGTCTGCGACTGCAAGGCCAATTAACTCATAAATCCCATCTCTGTCAACGGACTTCGCGTGACTAAAACTAGTCTTCTCTTGTGAGGTGAGATAACTTGATGTTCTTTAATAGATGAGGGTGATGACGGAGGTGGCGCCGAATGTCCCCCACAGAATGAAAATGTCAGAACCCGTCGAAAACTTGCGTTTTCTTTGTGGATTCTGACCTACGGAAATGTGTTATGAAATTGATTGAGCGCGCGCTACCAGATGCCGAGCTGGTCTTTGGCGAAATCTGAGGCCATTTCGCGTGGGTCCCAGGGCGGTTCCCAGACTAAATCAATTTTAGCGTCATTCACATTCGGGAAATCCGAGACGGCTTTTTGCGCCTGCGCAATCAGCATCTCACCATACGGACAGGCAGGTGTCGTAAGTGTCATCTTGACCACGACATTGGCCTGGCCCGGTTTGTCTTTGCTTTCGCTGACTTCAACATCATAGATCAAACCAAGATCGACAATGCCGATGTGAATTTCCGGGTCCTGGACAGGCATCAACGCCTGGAAAAGTTGATCGCGTGTCGGCAGCGGGTCGCCGGTACCGGTGGTACTGGCATCGCTGGTTTTTTCTGTTTTCTTTTCTTCTTCCATAGTGACACTCACTCTGTTGTGATTGATACGGCGCCTCTGGTATTACCTTCACGGTAATCTTTGATCGCCCCGAACAGAGCAACCCAGGCCAACAGCGCACATTTAACTCGCACCGGGAAATTGCGCACACCCTTGAGCGCATCAAGATCGCCAAGTTCGAGTTCATCAGGCTCCCCTTCATTGCGCATCATGCCCCGGATTGTCTCACCCAACTCTATCGCTTCATCAAGTGTTTTTCCTTCAATAATTTCCGCCAGCATAGACGACGAGGCGATTGAAATAGCACAGCCTGTGGTGGTGATCTGCGCCTGTTGGATTTTGTCGTCCCGAATCTTGAGCGCCAGTATAAGTTCATCGCCACATGACGGATTACTGCCCCGGCAAGTCGTGTCGGGACTATCCATAGCACCACGTCCGCGCGGCGAACGGTAATGGTCGAGAATGATGTCCCTGTAAAGCGCGTCAAGCGGTAATGTCATAACAATGGCCCCGGTGAAATACTGTGCTAGACCTTGAAAAAGTCACGCGCCTCGGCCAGCGCCTCACACATACTATCTACCTCTGAGAGTGTATTGTAAATATAAAACGATGCGCGCGTGGTGGCGGTAACACCCAGGGCCTTCATCAAGGGCTGCGCACAATGGTGGCCGGCGCGCACAGCGAAACCGTAACTGTCCAGATATTGCGCAATATCATGCGGATGAGCTCCCTCGACAGTAAACGAAACCGCCGCGCCGCGTTTGTCAACGTCTGCAGGGCCATATATCTTCAACCACTCAAACTGCGACAGTTTATCGAGCGCATAGGCCGTGATTTCTTTTTCGTGCTCGCGGATATTTTCCATTCCGAGCTCCATCAGGTAATCAAGCGCAGCGCCAAATCCGACAACATCGGCGATGGCCGGTGTTCCGGCCTCGAACTTATGCGGTACGTGATTATAAGTGACTTTTTCAAACGTCACCAGCTCAATCATTTCGCCCCCGCCCAAGAATGGCGGCATATTATCAAGCAGCTCCGCTTTGCCATACAGGATTCCAGCGCCAGTGGGACCGAGCGCTTTGTGTCCGGACAGCGCCAGAAAATCACAATCCAGTTCTTGCACGTCAGTCGGCATATGAGGCGCTGACTGGGCAGCGTCAACCAGTGTCACTGCGCCAACCGCGTGAGCTTTTTTGAAAATAGGCGCGAGATTATTGATTGTTCCCAGTGCATTTGACATACGCGTGAGCGCAACCAGCTTTGTGTTCTTGTTGATAAGAGTGTCTATGTCAGACAGATCCAGGCCGTAATTTTCATCAAGTGGAATCGTTTTCAAAGTCGCGCCTGTTTTTTCGCACAGTCTTACCCAGGGTACGATATTAGCGTGATGTTCCATAACACTAATCAGAATTTCATCGCCAGCCGATATGTTCTGTTCTCCCCAACTGTAGGCGACAAGGTTAATCGCTTCGGTGGCATTGCGGGTGAAGATGACAGTCGAAGGGTCAACTCCCCCGATAAATCTGGCAGCCTTGCGGCGGACGGCTTCATACATATCAGTCGCCTCGGCCGCCAGGGTGTGCATCCCGCGATGAACATTCGCATGGTGGCGTTCATAGTAATCGGTCAGAGTCTGAATCACATGTGTCGGTTTTTGTGAACTGGCGGCGCTGTCAAAATACACCAGCGGGTGGCCATTAATTGTGCGCAAGAGAATTGGGAAATCCGCGCGGAGTTTCGCAACATCCAACCCCTGCGATGTATTAGCCGCGGCTCCTGCGGCCGCAGTGGCGCCTTGCATGTCGTTATTTCCGATTGTCATATAGTTTAGCTATCGTAAACCACTACTGGTCAAATTTAACATAGATATCATCGCCGTTAATGATTGTCTCAAACGTATCAACACCCACCGCGGCCGGCATAGCCGTAACAGCGCCGCTTCTGACATCAAAACGGGCGCCATGGCGCGGACATTCGATTTCGTATGCGTCAAGTGTTCCATCACCCAGCGGCCCGTCGTCATGGCTGCAAATGTTGTTGATGGCATAAATAACTCCCTCGACATTACACAGTGCGACCGAATCATCGCCAATTTCAAAGGTGCGGGCTTGTCCGGCGGGAATGTCCTGCAGACGGGCGACTTTAACAAATCCTTCCAGGTTGTTATCTGTCATAACGTCTCCAGCCGCTGATCAACATGTCTGCGGATTTGTCCCTGCAGGGAATCCGGCATCAGCGCCAGAGTCGGTTCAACAAAACCCCTCACCAATATTTTTGTCGCTTCATTTTTTGGGATACCGCGATTCATCAGATAAAACAATTGCATCTCATCAATCGGACCGACCGTTGCTCCGTGAGTGCAGATAACTTCATCGCACAGAATTTCCAGCTCGGGGATCGACTCAGCCCGCGCTCCACGGGTGAGCAGCAAATTACGATTTGATTGATACGCCTCACAGTTCTGAACGTGTTTGTCTACTCGAATCAGCCCGGTGTAGGCCGAATGCGCTTTGTCCTTGAGAACGACCTTGAAGTCCAGGTTTGAATAGCCGTTGGCGCCCTGATTGATATGCACCGTGTGATGGTCAAATTGTTGTTTACCCGAACCAAAAACCAAACCATATTGAAGGCTCTCGGTCCTGCGGCCTTTCATGACTGTTCCCACGTCAGCTTTATGCTGTTTGGCTCCCAGAGTTGCGAATACCGTTGTTGTCTTGGCTGAGTCATGCAGCACAGAGCGTTGGGTGTAAAAAGAAAGCGAGTTCAAATTGTTCCGTTGTATGGCGAAATAATGAATGTTACTTCGGCTCAGGCCGATTAACTCTACTACATTGTTGGATTTACCAGAAATGGCGGCGTTCGCAGAGAAATATTCATCAATAAGCGTCACTTCAGAATCTTCATCAGCGACTATCAATGTTCTGCCATAGCTCCAAGCCTCGCCGGAGGAGCCAGACCGTAGAAGATGAATCGGTTCGGCCAGCTTAGCGCCTTTGGGAATGTAAATAAATATTCCGTCAGACCAGAGCGCCATATTAAGCGCCTCGAATTTGCCAAATTGCGCTCCGACTAATGATCCGAGATGGCTCTGTACCAGGTCCGGGCGCTCTATTGCCGCCTGGCGCAATGTCATAACCACTGGCGTGTTTTTTGCCGCAGCCTGCGCTATTTTAATCTCAAATGTGCGGCAGGCGTTATCCAGCGCTAGGGCCGAAAGTGATCCGTCACTAAACTTTGAGAGCGCTTCAGTGTAGGCGGGGATGTCCGCATTCGACTCTGCGACCGGCGCTGAACCATTACTGTGCAGGAACAGCGCCGGGTCCGTGTACCGCCAGAGATGCACGCTGCGGATCGGCAGATCGCTGGCATTATATGCTTTCCGAGATTCTTTACGGCTGTCAGCCAGCCAGTCTGGATCGGACGTCAATTCGTCGGGAAGCGTTGCGAGCTGGCCCGGGATGTCTTGGTCCGTTGTTGTCATTTCTTATCCCACCGACCCTGTCATTTCCAGTTCAATCAGCCGGTTAAGCTCGACCGCGTATTCCATCGGCAACTCTTTGGTAAACGGTTCAATAAACCCGTTAACAATCAGCAGGCGCGCTTCGTCTAATGTAATGCCCCGGCTGGTCAAGTAAAACAACTGCTCTTCGGAGACTTTCGATACGCGCGCTTCATGCTCGATTTTTACGTCGTCTTCATGAATTTCCATTGTCGGATAAGTGTCCGAGCGCGCTTCAGAGCCAAGCAGCAGCGCGTCACACTCAACCGACACTTTGCTGTTCTTGGCCCCCTTATAAACTTTCACCATTCCGCGATAACTGGCAATACCTTTGTCTTTGGAAATAGACTTGGAAGTGATTCTGCTTGATGTATTCGGCGCGATGTGAATCACCTTGGCTCCGGCGTCCTGATGCTGTCCTGTTCCGGCAAACGCGATCGAGAGGATTTCCGCTTTAGCGTATTCTCCGGACAGATAAACACAAGGAAACTTCATGGTCAATTTGGAGCCCAGATTACCATCGACCCATTCGACCGTTGCATTCTTTTTCGCGATCGCGCGTTTCGTCACCAGGTTGAAAATATTGTTGGCCCAGTTTTGAATCGTGGTGTAGCGAATGTATGCGTTATCCATGGCGATAAGCTCGACAACCGCACAGTGCAGCGAATCAGAGGTCCAGATCGGCGCCGTGCAGCCTTCGATGTAGTGAAGACGTGATCCTTCATCGGCGATAATCAGCGTACGCTCGAATTGTCCCATGTTCTCGGCGTTAATGCGGAAATACGCCTGCAGCGGTGAAGCGCCGACATCAACACCCTTTGGAATATAGATGAAAGACCCGCCCGACCAGACCGCGCTGTTGAGCGCTGCGAATTTATTGTCGGCCGGAGGAATCAACGAAGCGAAATGTTCGCGCACCAGTTCCGGGTATTGTTTGAGTCCCTCGTCCATGTCCAAAAAGATTATGCCGCGCTTTACCAGGTCCTCTTTGAGTGAATGATAGACAACTTCGGATTCAAACTGCGCCGAAACACCGCCCAGAAACTTCTGTTCGGCTTCGGGGATGCCGAGTTTGTCGAAGGTGTTCTTGATATAATCGGGCACATCGTCCCAATTGTCTCGGGCAGATTTTTCTATCGGCTTGATATAGTAGTAGATGTTCTGAAAATCGATGGTGTTCATTAGTTCCGTATCGCCCCAGGTCGGCATCGGCTTAGACAGGAATATATCAAGTGACTTGTGCCGGAACTCATTCATCCATTTAGGTTCACTCTTGATACGTGAAATATTCTCCACGACATCATGGTTGATACCTTTGGCGCCCTTGAGAAAATAATTGCGCGCGGCTTCTTCGTCATAGAAACCGTATTTTTCGGCATAGTTGCTGCCAATACTCGCCGTTGAATCGCGAGTCTCGGCGTCCATGACCGCTCTATCCAGTTGATCTGTGTTTTCTGACATATGAATCAGCCCTTCCCTTTTTTATGCGCCGACCGCAGTTTTGGCCGGCTGAAATACTTCATACCCGCCTTCTTCCAGCTCCAGCGCCACTTCCGGCCCGCCAGTCTTTACAATATTACCGTCAATCATCACGTGTACATAGTCCGGTATGACATAGTCCAAAATCCGCTGGTAATGTGTTACCAGCAAAATGCCGTTCTTCGCTGTGTGGAATTTGTTTATTCCGGCTGCCACAATTTTGAGCGCGTCAATATCCAGACCTGAATCTGTTTCATCCAATATCGCCATAGTCGGCTGCAACAAGAAAAGCTGCAGAATCTCCAGGCGCTTTTTCTCTCCACCGGAAAATCCGTCATTGATATACCGTCCGGCAAAGTCGCGGTCGATTTCCAGTTCATCCATAGCGGCAAACAGCTCTTTGCGGTACCCGCGCATGTCGGCTTCTTTGCCGCGATGCGCAATCAGCGCGCTGCGCATAAAATTCGCCACCGTCACTCCCGGTATTGCCTGTGGGTACTGAAAGGCCAGAAACAATCCTGCGCGTGAGCGTTCGTCGGCTTGCAGCTCAGTCACGTTCTGGCCCATGAGTTCGGCGCTGCCCGCGCTAATCGTATAATACGGGTGTCCCATCAGCGCATTGGACAGCGAAGACTTGCCCGAGCCGTTTTTGCCCATCAGGGCGTGTATTTCTCCGGCTTTTATCGTCAGTGACAGACCGCGCACGACTTGTTTGTTTTCTACGGTTACACTGACATCGGTTAAATGCAACAGCGCTTTGTTTGATTTGTTGCTCATACTGATTTATATCCCCTTAACAGTTACTCTTTTCTTGCTATATGCCATTGCTCCATAAAACCCGCCGCAATCCTCTCTGCGGCTAAAAAATCGGTTTGACATCCGATCCGAGAACATTCCCGGCGGAATTGAGCGCCCGGGTGCGGTCTTTAGCTTCATCTTCTGTCAAATCCGCCAGCGTCGTGTTTGACAATGCGCTCTTGAGATACCCGGTAAATCCTCCGAACGCCCCGCGCAGTGAGCAGTCAGACAAATGCACGCAGGAATCGAGGACGCCAGTATAGCGCTCGCAGTGGTCGACAGCCATCA
>JADFNA010000072.1 GCA_022563625.1 Candidatus Zixiibacteriota bacterium | reverse complement strand
GGCCCCGCCGCAGGCGGATGACGCCGAAGAAACTGAAGAGAGTTGAAACCCGGACGTTCGGGCCACACTTCGACTTATGGGTACCCCACCCCTTGGGGTGGGAGTTGTTGGCCAAACTGCGATTAAGAATAAAGCTCGTTTCAAAGATTCAGATTTCCACTATTCCCACCGCAAGCGGTGGGGCGCCGAGCAATCGAACAAGAGTGATCGAATTCAGCTTTGAATGATTTCACTCCAGGACGAGGAATTTGATATGACAGGACAGAGCAAACCGCAGCGTTTATGGTCAGCCGTTTGGCGAATCACACTTTTTTTTGTCATCTGGGGAGTCCTTTACTCGCTTTTCATCCTTCCAGTCATGCAATCTGAGTCGTTTGCCAGCAAGTATGGTGAGACTATGGTTCAATTATATGCAAATATCACAGGTTCAATTACGATCATGGTGGCGCTATGGATCGCGATGAAATACTTTGACAAGCGCAATCTTACATCTATCGGTCTTCAGAAGTCAACTTCTTTGCGGCATCTGACTTATGGCACGGCGCTTGGTATGGGGATGATGGGTTTGTCAGTCGCCGGACTCTGGTTTGCTGGTAGCGCAGATATTAATGATGGGGTCGCACTTATGGGAAGTTCATTGGTGGCAGCGGCAGTTTCGATGGCGCTGAATACTGTAATACAAGAGGTAATTTTCCGAGGATACATATTGCAAACTATACGATCCCTATTCGATACTCGAATCGCGCTTGCAATTTCGACAATTCTATTCGTTTTATTCCATGGAGGCGCAGCATTCTCTGGAATAATCACTGCAGGAAACCTACTTCTTGCTGGAGCGCTTCTGGGTTTGGCATATATCTATTCTAATCAGCTCTGGCTTGCATTAGGGATTCACTTCGGCTGGAATTTTCTGCAAGGACCAGTATTTGGACTGACCGTCACTGGACAGGAACTCTCGAGCCAACCGAAACTAGTATCATTAACAGGACCAAATTGGCTGACTGGAGGAGACTTTGGTCTAGAGGGAGGGTTAGTCGCAACCCTGGCAACGAGCCTTGGCATTTTGTTCTTGATCTTCCTGAATAAACGTAAGGCATTCACTTCAAAAGACAATTGCCCGCCATCACATGAACACAAGGTCAATCTGTGAGAGTGTCCCTATTGACAATCGGATCGCTAGGAGACGTTCGGCCTTACATCGCACTGGCCGAGTCCCTGAATGAATTCGGATTCACGACTTCATTGGTCACACAATGGGTACCCCACCCCTTGGAGTGGGATTAGTTGGCGCTGTAGCGGCCAAAAACAATAGTCAATTCAAAGACACAGATAGCCACAACTCCCACCGCAAGCGATTGGGCGCCCATACCCAACCAATGTCTGAGCAACAAAACCACACACGACGTCTGTTCATCGCGCTTGAACTGCCGTCACATCTCCGCCGCCATCTGGCGCAGGTTATTGATGAGTTGCGCCGCTGTGACGATCGCGCTGTCAAATGGGTGGCGCCTGACAACATGCATCTGACACTCAAATTCCTGGGCGAAACTCCAGTGGAAAGAATTGAGGCGATAAAGGCTGCTGTTGGAAAAGTCATGACACATGACAGCGCCGTGCGCGGCGCCTTTAGGCTGCAATCAACGGCGCTCGGCGCTTTTCCGAATCTCAAACGTCCGCGCGTGTTCTGGGCCAGTTGTGTTAGTGACGCAGGTGATCTGCGGCGTTTGGAAAGATTCGCCGGGGCTGTTGATGATTCATTGGGCGAATTGGGGTTTGACAAAGAGGAGCGTGCTTTCAAGGCGCATCTGACACTCGGCAGAGTGCGCCGTCCACGCCCGGGCGCAAAAGCGCCGGATTTGGGCGCGCTGATTGAGAAGCTAAAGAATTACAATTATGATCCAATGGACTTTGAAATCAACAAGCTCAGCCTGTTTGAATCACAGCTGACACGCGAGGGGCCGATTTACACGGCGCTGGGGAGTTGGGGGTTTGGAGAGGAGAGGTTCGGATGACAACGCGGCCTTATGAAACCTGGACGAACGTCCAGGGCACACATTCGATGTTGCTTTTGTAGTCTTTTTGTCAGCAATTCGCGTGTTAAATTCCGGCAAGTTCATCTGATAGCGAGGGTTGCTGAGAATTGGGTTCGTTTTCCGTATTTAGCTCTTGCGGTTTGGCCCCTTTTTTCTTGTGTCACACGCGCGCCGAGGGGAAATCCGAATGGATATCGGGTGTGTGTGGCGGTGTGTGCAAGTGATGGGCATAGTTTCGGCTCTCTATAAGTGGCGCCGGAGGGGATTTTGTGTGGAAGTTGTTGTGAATTTGTGAGGGAAAGATACCCACCTGAAAGGTGGGGCGCCCGGCCACCCGTCCGTCCATATTTACCATGCGTGGATTAGGAACAGTACATATTGCAGGGTTATCCAAGTTAGGGGTAGAGTTATGAGAATTGTAACAACAACGTAGACACCCCTTCTAGCTCCGCCTCGTAGAATACCACAAACATTTAGCGCGAGGAATGTTAGAACTATCGGCGCTCCTGGAAACATTGTGGTGGCGGCCAAAACATACATAAACGCCGATGGATCATCCGTTAGCATATTTCTCGTTAGAATTATGGTCGATCCATACAAGAGTATAAGCAAAGACAAATTTGCCCAGTAAAGAATTCTGAAAGTTCGGGACAATTGTACTGGGGATTTTCTGTTATCAGAAATGTTATTCATTGTAATATCTAAAGCCGGGAGCCCCACCGCTTGCTGTGGGTTTTGTTGCTGCGATGAAGAATAACGCCCTTTTCAAAGATTCAGAATTCACTATTCCCACCGCAAGCGGTGGGGCACCCATACGTAGTGACTACGTTACTTCTTCGCGGAGTCTGGCAGCCAGTCGGGGTGTTCGGATTTTAGGACGCCGCCGCGGCCGGAGGTGTTGCCTTCGAGGCGGTTTTTGCCGGAGGTTATTTTGTGTATGCGCGGGTCTTTTGTTTCGGGGGCTGGATGTGAACCCGCCTGAAGGGGCCGGGCGCCTTTTTCTGAAGAGGGGCCAACTGAACCCACCCCAAGGGGTGGGGCACCGGGATTCTCAGTGAGGCGTGGGGCGCCGGTAATGTTGGTGAGGGGTGGGGCGCCCGATTTGTCAGTGAGAGGTGGGGTATCCGTTGTATGAGTTAGGGGTGGGGCGCCTAATATGTCATAGAGCGGGTCGTCTTCGGCTACTGCTTCGCCGGTCATCTTTGCTATTTCTGAAACTAGCAGGTCGGCCAGTTCGTGTTCTTTTACTTCACCGACAACTTTTCCTTTCTTAAACAACAAACCTATGCCATCGCCGCCAGCAATGCCGATGTCAGCGGCCATCGCCTCACCGGGTCCATTGACGACACAACCCATAACTGCGGCCTTGAGCGGGCTTTTGAAATGCGCCGTGCGCCGCTCAACTTCTTCAGCCAGCGGAATCATATCAATCTGGCAGCGTCCGCAGGTCGGACAGGCGATGATGTCAACGCCCTCGTGTTTCAGTTCAAGTGACCTGAGTATGCGCTTGCCGACTTTGACTTCTTCCACAGGATCAGTGGCCAGCGAAACGCGGATTGTGTCACCCAGACCCTGCATAAGTATTGCGCCAATCCCGGCGGCGGACTTGATTGAACCCGGCCACGATGTACCCGCCTCAGTGATTCCGACATGAAACGGATAGTCAGTCATGGTTGCCAGAATTTTGTAGGCGTAATAGGACGTGTTGACATTAGTAGACTTGACACTAATCGCAATGTTATGAAAGTTGTGGTCTTCGAGAATCTCAATCTGGCGCATGGCCGCCAGCGCAAACGCCTCGGGATCATCATGGCCGTACTTGATGAGAAGATCACGCGGGAGCGAACCCGAGTTGACGCCAATGCGAATCGGAATGCCGGCGTCTTTGGCCGCCGAGCAGACGGCCTCAACTTTGTGCCGCGCGCCGATATTGCCGGGGTTTAGGCGCACTTTGTGTACACCCTGGGCGATTGCTTCCAGGGCGAGTTTGTAGCGAAAATGTATGTCCGCCACCAACGGGATGTTGATGCGCTTCTTGATTTCACCAAGTTTTTCGGCGGCGTCCATGTTCAACACCGAGACGCGCACAATTTCACAGCCCTCGGCTTCGAGTGACTCAATCTGGCGCACAGTCGCCTCGACATCGCGCGTGTCGGTGGTGGTCATTGACTGCACGGCGATAGGGAACCCGCCGCCGATCAGAACCGGGCCGATTTTGATAGAGCGCGATTTCCTGCGTTCGACGGTCTTTTGATAGGAAGCCGAACCGTAGCGATATTTGCCGGTATATTCTTTAAGGTCCAGCGAATCCGCCGGAGGGGCGTCCGCCGCGTTTTTGGGCGTGTTAGTTGAATCTGCCAGTCTGGTTTGGTCTTCTGTCATAATTTCTTTTTACGCTATGGGTGCGTTCTGGTTCAGTGGCGCCGCCCGAAAGGCCTTTTATAAAGTCATAGTCGGAAAGGCCTTGAGTTTCGCCAGCTTCGGCCCTACTCTGATTCGGGCTTGACGCGGGACTAACATCGCCGAATAGACAGCGACTGTCAACAATGAACCCAATAAGCCCGCTTGCGGCTGAGAAGCGGCTGAAATGCGAGTGAAATGCGACTGAGAAAGACACCTTTTATCTGGCTGGCGGTAATAATTGTCGTGGGCGGCGGGATACGGGCCTATCAAGCCCGAATCGACGCTCTCGACACGGAAATCCGTGAAAGATATGCGCTGGCGACAGCCCATTTAAGTGTGTTTAACGCGTTGCACAAACCAGACAGCCTGGAGGCGCCGGAGCTGATTTCCGCTCGTGATTCAATCCTGACGCTCTTGGGGATTGATTCTGTTGGATTGGATGCATATGTCAATTCATTTGAGGACCGCGAACGCGGTATCAGCCTGTTCTGGAAAGCGGTCAGGCGCCGAACAGATTCACTGATTGAACTGGAGCTTGCCTCGCGAGACACGCTTGATTCGGCCGTTCATGATTCGACCGTTTATGATTCGGCTCAGCGCTAGAACGCTAGTCGGGTTTCTCACTCGCCGGCGCTCGTTCGGAACGCCGGCCCACATCCCATCAGGCTCATCAGGCTCATCAGATTTTTTCAAAAAGCCGCGCGCAATAATCCCGCGTCAAATCATAGCGCATCACGTCACATCGAATGCGTTAGCATATCGTTCAATTTTTTCTCCGGCTGATGTGCGCACTACTATTAGCGCGTCGAAGAGCACATCGAGTCCTGAAGTATCATGTTCGGCCAGGTATTTTTCGGCGGCTTCGGTCAGCAGTTTTCGTTTTCGCTCATCAATTCGATATGCGGGATGCCCCATATACTCAGGCCGGCCGCCTTTGACTTCAACGAATATCAGTGATGTGTCATTTTTGACTATCAGGTCGATTTCTCGATGTCCCGCCTGCCAGTTGCGTTCGAGCGTAGTATAGCCGAGTTCCTCATAATAGCGCGCCGCGACTTCTTCGTAATGCGCGCCATCCAGCCGGCGGTTCTTGTCAATTTTTTTCTTATCAGCGGCCATAAGAATTCACCGTACATATAATATAACGCGCAATGCAAAAAGCGCAATCGGGCAATCGGGCGACCCGCGCAGTCATTAAAAAAAGTAATGTGGATTAATTGGTAACCAATGTCGTGCGCGAAAGGACAATCTTGCCGGTGGCGCACACGCCGACTCGTTCGAGCGCCTCGGCGACCGGTTTGAAAGAGCGGCGGTGGATGGAAGTCGGCCCGTGTTTCTTGAGTTCTTTAAGGTGTTTTTCGGTGGGGTAGCCGACATGTTCGGCGAATGAAAACTGGGGATAGATTTCGTCATACTGGCGCATAATTCTGTCGCGTGTGACTTTGGCGACAATTGAGGCGGCCATGATAGCCGGGTGCAGTGAGTCTCCGCCGACAATCGACATCTGGGCCATGCTCAAATTCGGAATTTCAAATGAACCGTCCACCAGGCAGCATTGCGGTTTTGGTTTCAGTCCACAAACTGAACGCCGCATGGCCATCAGTGAGGCCCGCAGAATATTCAACTGGTCAATTGTCTTGTTGTCTATAATGCCGATTGACACCGGAAGTTCGCGCTCGGCAATTTCAGTGAAAAGCGCCTCGCGCATTTCCGCTGACAGTTTCTTGGAATCATCGAGTCCGTCAATAGTGACATTATCAGGAATAATCACAGCGGCTGCGACAACCGGCCCAGCCAGCGGACCACGCCCGGCTTCGTCGACACCTGTGACGGTTTTGTAGCCGTGGCTTTCGAGAAACTCGTCGATCTTGATGTCTTTCATCATCTCCTGGACCGCTTTGTCACGTGACACTTTCTCACGCCTCCTCAGAGTAGTATGCGAATTCATATTCGTCAATCGATTTGTCAAATGATTAGTCTGTTTATTCTCAGCCAGGCTGGCGAAAGTCATGTGACTCGTCACTCGTGTGACAGTGACGATTGACTGCCTGCCCCGAAATTGCAGCCCGGAATTGTGTCACATTGTCAAGTCATGTCACACGTATATTGTTATCGGTAGCGCAAGCCGCAGTGTTTAGCGCTACGCGAGTCTCCTTTAGAGCGGACTCAGAGGAGAGTTCACCAATGCCGGAGCGGCGCTGTAACTTCTTATGTTATATTGGGATAAGGGCTAAATTGTGTCGCTGATTGAAACAATATCCAGATCGGCCCGCCACAGGGAATCCTCCAGCAGCAGCCATTGAACATCAATCGCCACTTTCGAGAGCCCCGGCGCCAGCGGGTCTTGGACTCGCGCCGGGGGAGGGTAGAAGACCCTGATACTCTCGGTAAAGCCCGAGTTTGGACCTCCGGTGCGGTAGCCGGAAAAACGTGATTCCCTGCCCCACTGTTTGAGCAGAAACACCGCCGAATCCAGGATTTTGCCGGATTTCGGAGAGATTTCGATCTTCCGGGCAGCGGCTGCCAGCGGGTCCGGCAGGGTCTGTTCGGTCAGCATGTCAAGCAGTAATCGTGTTCGAGTCACACACGGTTTTTGCGCCATGTTCCGCTGAT
Organism: Candidatus Zixiibacteriota bacterium; assembly: GCA_022563625.1. GTDB lineage: Bacteria > Zixibacteria > MSB-5A5 > GN15 > JACZUZ01 > JADFNA01. The sequence continues at coordinate 342 of JADFNA010000072.1, read as the reverse complement.
GGCTCTGATACAACTCATAGAACATCAGCGCTGTGACAACAAATATCAAAGCGAAGAAGAATTTTTGGAATGTGGTGTTGGGTTGCATGGGTTTGTGTTGTTAGGAGTTTGTTAGCGCTCTGTCATTCTGGGCGAAGGGAAGAATCTCGGCGCTACATCTAATATCTGCGTCTGTTGTGACTTGAGTTGAGACCCTTCGCTTTGCTCAGGGTGACATGTGTTGGGCTAGTTGCCTTACTTATTGTCGGGTTTCTCTGTCCGCTGGTGCGGACTTCGGAACCCGACCTACGCCATCAGGGAACCCGCACCTACGAATATGCTGTCTTTGCGAGGAGTTAGCCG
>JADFNA010000071.1 GCA_022563625.1 Candidatus Zixiibacteriota bacterium | reverse complement strand
AGGGTGAGTTTCCACTGCCGGGTCCAGAGAAAAAACTCGGCCAGATCAAGATATGCGTCCGCAATATACTCTTCTGAATTGGTCCCGTCATCGATATGGATCAGGGCGAATTTCATATTGTCTTCAGCAAGTACGAAGTTGTGGCCGAGGGCAATTGCTCGCGCCGCAGCCCGGTACAACTCATGATTTGTTTTTTCGAGAGAGTGCGCGTACAGATACAAATTATAGGCCCGGCGAAATTCGCCGACGTTTTCTGACAATTGCGCGCGTAGCAGCCACAGGACATTCTCCGGCGCGCCGTCTTTTTCCAGCTCGGATATTTTGCTGTCGGCTATGTCCGGATACCCTAATTTGAGATATGACTCAAAAATGAAGCGGTCAATCTGGATATCATCTGAATAGGTGTTCTTAAGGTCTTGTAGCGCCTCAATCGCGGAGTTTGCCTGATTCGCTTCTATATAAAACTCAACTGCAGCCAGACTGCCGGCGCGGGATTTTTGGCCGTTCTCTCTGCGGGCGGTCTCAAGCGCTTCGTCCACACGGTCCAGCGCCAATAGCGCCGAGGCCAATGCGAATTGGACTTCCGGGTCATCAGCAAATGACGACTGCAGGTTTCGCAGACGGCCCTCGGCCTTTTCAAACAGTCCCTGGGCGATCTCAGTCCGGCCGGCCATCAGGTGAAAGGCCCGCAATGCTGGACCGACGGGTTGTTCGGCGTTCAGAGCGCTCTCGGCGGGCGAATAGCTGACAGCAAGCCGCGCCGCGTATTTTCTCGCCATGTATTCTGACAGATGTGGTTTACCGTGCGCGAGCGCCAGACGGCAATACGCAGTATACCCGGAATCGAAATCCGGCGAGAGATTGACGATCGACTCATACTTTTTCAACGCCCCAAACGAATAACTGAAGGCCTCAATTTCTCTGGCCCGTCCAAGTTCCCGCCAGGGCCGGGCGGGGTCAGCCTCGGAGGCTGCGCCGAATTTGCCTTCGGCTCCGCTGATATCGCCGGAACGAAGAAACTCCATGCCATCGGCGAATTCGGCCTGACCGGCTGGAAGCCGCTCCGAGCCGCAGGCCGAAAGCAAGTATGCAGTCACCAGCAAAAGCGCAGACCCAGGCAGCGCCCGGCGGATGACAAACATGATCGTTCGTTGCAAGTGGAACCGTTTCAGGAATCGGAGTGTCATGTGATTATCAGTTCTTTCTCAGCTTCGTCGGCTGCGATCAGGGCCGGAATGGAAAAAGGCCGACGGGCTAAAGTACCCCCTCCCGCGCTGGATTTCTACCCTCGAAGCCGAGATACGAAGCACTCTTTCGATGTATCTATCGGTATCTATCGGGCCAGCCCTCGTTCACAAAGAATACTCAGGATCGGGGCCGATTTTGTCGCAAGCAAATTTGGCGCTGGATGAAAAATTCAATTGGCATATTCCCGTGTAAACCCTATATTATCAACGCCATGGAGCAGCTACGGGCCAATGATCTTGTGAAGTTTTATCAGCGGCGCGAAGTTGTCGCCGGAGTGTCGGTGGAAGTCAATCCGGGAGAGATTGTCGGCCTTTTGGGACCCAACGGGGCCGGTAAGACAACCATCTTCTACATGATAATTGGTTTTGTTAAACCAAGATCCGGACAGGTCTGGCTGGGGGAATTAGACATTACTCATCTGGCCACGTTTCGGCGGGCAAATTTGGGAATCGGTTATCTGGCCCAGGAGCCATCGATTTTTCGCAACCTAACCGTTGAGCAAAACATAATCGCGATTCTGGAAATGAAGGGCTATTCCGGCAAAAGACGGGCCGACCGGCTGGAGGAACTACTGACAGACCTGGATATCACCTCGGTGCGCAAATCGAAAGGATACACGCTCTCAGGTGGTGAACGCCGTCGTGTGGAAATCGCGCGGGCGCTGGTTACCCGGCCCAAGTACATGCTTTTGGATGAACCGTTCGCCGGGATTGATCCGATCGCGGTGGAGGACATTCAGCGAATTATCACCAACCTGACTGCCCAGGGAATGGGCGTATTGATAACAGATCACAATGTGCGTGAAACGTTGAGCGTGTGTTCCAGGGCCTACATCATGTATGACGGAAAGATTCTCAAGTCCGGTACGAGCCAGGAGCTGGCCGGGGACGCCGAAGTTCGCAAACGCTATCTTGGAGAAAGGTTCCGCCTTTAGGCGCAAAGTGTATGGGCTTGTTGATAAAGTCATATTTGCAGTCCTCGCCAGCTTGTGCGAAGCGATCTCCAATGATTTGCAGCAGGGAGATTGCCGCGTTGTCCATCGGCTGCCGGACTTCTCGCAAGGGCAATAATGAGTTTTTCAACAGTAGCGTATGCAAAATTGTAGAAAGTATGAACTGACTGCCCGGGGAGTCTCGGCCGACCGGGCAGGATAACCGATAGAATCGGTGTAGAGCAGTGCGCGGCCCGCGGACCCGCCGGTGTATAATGTACGGCCCCGGACGAGACGCTGAGCAAGAAGTCTTCAGAGAATACAGCCAAAGATTAACAGATGAAACTTCAATTAACAGTCGGGTTAAAACAGACGCTTGCGCCGCAGTTGATTCAATCGCTGAAAATGCTGCAGATGCCGACGCTCAAGCTGGAGCAAACACTGCGGCATGAACTCGCGGCGAATCCTATGCTCGAAGAAATCGAAACGCTTGAGCAGGAACCCGAGGAAGACAAAGCCAGTGAGACAGAAAAAGAGTCTGAAGAGCTGATCAAGGATGACGGCCCGGAGATTGATCCGCGCCTGAATGAAATCGACTGGGACACCTATCTGAACGATGATCATGATTACAAAATCGAAAAAAGTTTCACCGAGCCAAGAGCGGAGATTCTGGAACAAACTTCCGCCACCCAGAAAACACTCTATGATCACATTCGTGAGCAGCTGCATTTGCTGAAAATCAGCGAAGAAGAGCTGCTTATCGGCGAATATATTCTGGGCAATCTGGATCCGCGCGGGTTTCTTGTTGTGTCAGTGCCGGACATGGCCGCAGAGTTGAAAATTCCGCCCGACAAAATTGAAAGCACACTAAAAATAATGCAGGGACTTGATCCGGTCGGCGTTTGCGCCAGAGACCTGAGGGAATCGCTACTGCTCCAACTGGCGGACAAAGATTTGCAGGATACACTGGCCTACCGGGTTGTCAATGAGCGCCTATATGACCTGGAAAAAAAATCGGCGCTGCAAGTGGGCAAGATGATGGGCGTTTCAGTGGAAAAGATTCAGGACGCAATGGATATTATCAGAACACTCTCACCCACTCCCGCCCGCGGAAAATTTGACGCCGGCGCGATGCCGGTCACGCCTGATCTGATTGTTGAACGGGTCGGCGATGATTTTGTCGTTCTGCATAATGACCACAATCTGCCGCGTATGCGCATCAATCCCAGCTATCGGACGCTCCTCAAGCGAAAAGGCGGCGGATCTGAAGACACCAAACAGTATGTGAGGGAAAAGCTGGAGCAGGCCCGCTGGCTGCTAAACTCAATCAATCAGCGCCGTGACACGATGGTGCGGGTGATGCGGGCGATTGTCGGAGAACAGCGCGAGTTTTTTGACAAAGGCCCGGCGTTTTTGCGGCCGTTAATCATGGAAGATATTGCGCGTATTGTTGACATGAACGTGGCCACCATCAGCCGCGTTTCAAACGGCAAGTATGTGCAAACCCCGCACGGCGTCTATGAACTCAAGTATTTCTTTAATTCGGGGATCACGCGTGATGATGGCGTTGAAGTCTCCAAACGTAATGTCAAGGCGCATCTGGCGGAAATCATCGCCGCCGAGGACCCGGTCAAACCCCTCTCGGACCAGGATATTTTCCGCAGGTTGAACGGCGAAGGCTACAAGTTGGCCCGGCGAACGGTTACCAAATACCGTGAAGAGCTAAAAATCCTCCCGGCCCGCTTCCGCAAGCGTGTGACTGGCTAGCTCCCGAACGGGGACCGGCGCCCATCTGTCTCCCATCAGCGGCGCTCAGAAGGTATTGATGAAAAGAGGCCCCAGCATCTCTTTTGCAACATCCTGTCTGTTACTTTCCTTCGCGCAACGTTCATTTTTATGACAGATTCTTTTTTGAAAAATACAAAAGTTAGCTATATTAGGAATGGTTGACAGCCCCGCTGTCACTCGGTTTTCCCGGGCGGGGCTAATCTTAATGCCGCAGAAGGATTACGATAAACGGATTTCACGCGGCGGCTCATTTACGGGTCGTCTGAACGCACTTTGGCCGTAGCGCCTCAGGAAAACCACTCACACGCCACCAGAATGCTGGCGGCGTAAAGTAAAAAAAGGGAGAGCATATGCAGCCTAGAATCACCGCGCGACATTTTGACCTTTCCGACAAAATCCGGACACACGCCGCCGAATCGGTCACTCGTCTGCAGCGTTTTTTTAACAATATCATCTCAAGTGAATATTTTCTCACCCAGGACAAAAATCGATACACGGTTGAGTTAAAGGTTTCTGTCTACCGTGACGTTATCTCAGCCCGAGCAGAGTCACATGACCTGTTTGCGGCGATCGACCAGAGCGCAGAAAAAGCCGAGAGGCAGCTCAAACGCTATAAGAGCAAACTTAAAGATAAAGACCCCGAGGCGATTTCCGAGCTTTCGGCCACCAATTCCAAGCCGCAGACTGATGACGACGATCTGGATGTCTGAGTTTCCCAACGCCAATTGAACCGGCGCTTGATGTTGATCACTCCAGCCCGCCCGAGTCCGCCCGAGGCGGGCTTTTTTTGTCCTTGATTACAGCCAGAAACAGTTGCCACAAATCTGTAATTCTCTTTGTTGCAGCCCCAATTTCTTCTGAGAGCTAACGATAAGCAATTCATTGCCTATCATTGCCGGATTGACAATGCTCCAGACTCGAAACCAACCCTCTTCACTTTCTGGTAATTCATTGCCCGGTAACCGGTTAAAGATTCCTCCCCGGCGCCGTCCCAACAGGCGCTCTTTTTGGGCATTTGCGTTTCGTGAAAACGAACTCCTGCCGTCTATTCGAGTCCGCCACCCGGCGCCACGCCACGGGCCTTGCGGCTCTGGTCTTCGCGGCCCTGCTGCTGTTTCCATCGAACTTGCAGGGGGCGGGAGGCGGCGGAATTACTTTCACCGGCAGCGTCACTGATCAAAACGGCGCTCCGATTGTCGGGGCCACGGTCAGGTTGATTGCCGCCGATATCGCGCTGACCGGTGTCGCCTGTGATCTCGAGGGCGTATTCACACTTACCTGGAAGCCTGAGAATACAGGCGGAGATATTAGCCTTAAAAATGTCGCGCTTGAGTTTTCCAGTATTGGCTACCGGACCCGCAGAATAACGCTCACTGATCAGTTGCCGCCGAATAACTCAGCCCGCAATCTGTCTATCATTCTGGAATCGCAGATAACAGAAATGGACGGTGTGAGTGTATTCGCCGGACGGGAAACGGGCGTATCAGAGTCGGTTTCCGGGGAAAAGTTGATAGCCCTCTCCCGCCAGAGCTTCGCGCCTTCAAATCCGCTGGAGGCGGTCAGGGGTGTCTCGCGCTCGGGTTCGGCTTTCGGTTCACAGATTAGGTTTTCCGGATCAAGTCCTGACTACAAAATTAACGGAGCGTCAATGGGCAAGGACCCGGCCCACTATGGTATGTTTTCACTCCTGCCGACAGAGGCTCTGGATCGACTGACATTCAGCGACCATTCAGTCTCGGCCCGTTCGGTCTCGCCGGGTAACATTGAAATGGACACCGACCGGCGCTTTGGTTCACAGTCGCGCTCGACTATAACTATTTCGGCGCTGGAAACAGTCGGCGCTTTTCGCGGAGGGAATGAGCGCTATTTTGTCGGTGTCACAGCCAGAAAATCAATACTCGACAAGTTGGTGGAGAAATTCACCGACACAACCTCTCCGACCCGGATACCGCCAACCAGGTTTCAGGACTTGTTTGTCAACAGCGGCTTGCGGATTTCGCCGGGTGTTGATTTGTTCTTTGACCAGTATCACACCCGGGATTTTCTGGAGCTTAACAGCCCTCCGACTTCAAACAATCCCGCAGGCGTCAACGCCCTGCAACAGACCCGCCGCGACCAGTTCAATCTGGAATTGCGCGGCGTCTCGCGCAAATTGCTCTGGAAAATCACCGCACAGGCGGAGTTCAGCGGCTCAGAGTATAGCGCCCATTCAGGCGATTCAGACAGCCCGGCTTCTCTGGCTTTGGACCTGGCAGAATCAGGCCGGCGTTTCAATTTCAAAGCGGAAATGACAAGCGCCTGGAATTGGTCTGAATCCTCAGCCATGAAGCTGACAGTCGGCGCCGAAGATACTTACAGAGATTATTCGCAGGCGAAGTTGAGCCAGCGTAACTGGAACTTTCTGCCCCCGCAGGCCGCCAGCGACAACCCGAATCTCTATCAGCTGGGACTGAATCTCCTCTACCCGCAAATTGACGCGGAAGTCCGGGGAAGTGAAATTGCCCTCTATGCTGAAACCGAACGGAGTTTCTCTGATTGGACTCTGAGGGCCGGGGCGCGGGTCCAGCGATATGATTACCTCGCTCACAACTACGACCTGCTCGGCAGGCTCTCGCTGTCACATCGGCCCAACAAGTATGCGCAGGTGACACTGTCGTATGGCAGCTACGCCGAAACACCGCTGGGCAACTTGATCGAACCGTATCAAATACTTGTCCGTCAGCGAATCAACCAGCTCAATAGTGTTAAATCACAGGTGGCATCGCTAAACTATCAGCGCAACTATCGCGACAGGACTGTCTTCGGGGCCAAGCTGTTTGCCAAACGGATTACTGATATTCCGACACTCACACCAACTTTTTCTGACATTAATGCGTTCGGGTTTAACTTTTCGGCGCTGACCGATTTGGGAATGCGCTCGCTGAGAAACCGGGAATATATTGGCGCCTCGCTCTCATATCGCCGCAATCAGGCCCTGGCCGGTTTGTTTGGCGATCGGCTGGATTTTTCCGCCAGTTATGGCCTGACACTGGCGCACGAAAAAACTCGCGGCATCCAGACTCTGGTGGGAGAGAACGCTCCGCATCAGGCGGAACTCTCTGCGGATTATCGGGCAAGCAGGACGTGGACATTCGGCTCGCGTTTCAGCGCCCGCAGCGGGTATCGTTACACTGCGGCCAGAGACATTGACATTTCAGCCGTGGGCCTTTTTCAGACATATACGGGCGCGCTGGACCAGCAGACGCTGGCCAATGAAAACCGGGAGCGGTTTAGGGCGCATATTATGTTGAATGTGTCAGCTCGCTATGAATCCGGAGTGTTTGCCACATTCGCTGCCATCGGTAATTTGCTCAACCGCAAAAATCCAATAATTAGCGCCCACGATGGTTTTGTTTATGACGCGGGGATTTTGCCGTCCATCGGTTTCAGCTGGAAATGCTAGAAATAAGTTCTCAC
>JADFNA010000070.1 GCA_022563625.1 Candidatus Zixiibacteriota bacterium | reverse complement strand
TACTCCCGGTCGGGATGCGTGTAAATCTGGGTCGTGGAAATAGCACTGTGACCCAAAAGTTCCTGCACCACGCGCAAATCCGCGCCGCCCTCGAGCAGGTGGGTGGCGAAACTATGGCGCAGGCTATGCGGCGATATTTCAATGCCCAGACCAGCCGCATAACGGCGCACAATTCGAAAGACACTGATACGGCTCAGCGCCCCGCCGCGATTATTAACAAATAGCCTGTCACACAGTGTTTCATTACTCTTGCCCTTCACCAGCGATGGACGGCCCCCTCCGAGATAGCGCTCAAGTGATTGGCGCATGCGAGAGCCAATCGGCGTCAGGCGTTCTTTGTTTCCCTTGCCGCGCACGATCAGAAAGCCGGCTTCCGGCATATAGCTGGAAACAGACAGAGACAGCGCCTCGGAGACACGCAAACCTGCGCCGTATAATGTCTCCAGCAGGGCCCGATCACGCATGCCCAGGGGAAAACTGTCGTCGATGGCAGACAGCAAAGACGCAAGTTTCTCGACTGAGATTGATCCGGGCCGATAGCTGACAAGTTTTGGCGAGCGAAGAGAGGCGGGAAAAGCCGCGCCGCCTTTGCCCTGCTCTTTGAGATAGGCGAAAAACCGGCGGACACTCGAAAGTTTGCGGGCCACTGTCGCCGGACGGCTCCCGGCGTTTTCCATTGAAGACAGAAACCGATTGACTTCACTGGCCGAGGCCCCGGCCAGGTCTCCACGGCATTCCCTCGTGAAGCTGAACAGGTCGCGCCTGTAGGCTGACAGCGTGTGCGGTGACAACCCTCGTTCCAGGTCCAGATGAGACAGATACTCGGCGATCAGGGCCTTGTCGCGTTCACTCCTGTCAGAATGGGGTATAGTTTTCATTGTCCGTATAGTCGCTGTCATTGATTTCTTCGTTCTCATCCAGCGTGAAAGTCCGTATCTCTGAGGCCAGCGCAACAGCTCCCACGATTTCCGCCCCTGCCTCCGACAGTGTGCGGCCAATTTCCCGAATCGTTGACCCGGTTGTGATAACGTCATCCACCAGGACAACTTTTGCGCCTTCAAACTCGGGCAAAAGCGTTTCAAAAGCCCCGGCCAGATTATAGGCCCGCTCTTCGGCCTGAAGTAGGCTTTGATGCTTCGTTCTGACCGGCTTGGCGATCAGTTTCCCGGCGGGCGCCACGCCGCAGGCCCTGGATAGAATATCGGACAGAATTTCGGCCTGATTGAACCCACGGCGTCTGAAATCGGCAAAATGCAGCGGTGTGGCTGCCAGCCAGTTGGGGGACAGCGCGTGGATTTCGGCCGACTTTCTCCGGGCCAATAGCCGCCCCAGCCGCTGTCCCAGGCGGACATAGCCCTGGAATTTGAAAAGCCGGATCATTTCGGCCAGAGGATCGACAAATTCCGCCAGAGAAATAATTGGCAAATCGCCGGTCCGAACCTTTCGTTTTGTCCAGAAATCCGGCCTCCTCGATTTAGAAGTTTTCATCTGATCGGAGCCATTATGTCGTATCTGGCGGAGTAATTTTTTCCAGCATTTCGAACAGATTAGCGGTGCGTTGATCGCCTCTCTCTCCGAGCAGATCAGGCAAATGCGCGGATAGAGAATGTCAACCAGCGGACCCAGAGCTTCGCCAATTTTATCCGATATCCGTGAAACACTCATGCTGACAAGCTAGAGACGGGCGGTCTTGGGCGCAAGCTGAATCATTCACCGCGTATCGCAAAACGTTGAATATAAAATGCAAGACGAATCAGGAGGACAAATTAGCTCGCGGCGCCTGTGGCTCCCTGTGCGCCCTGGCTGCGCCTGACGGTGATGACACCCGGGATACGTTTGATCTGTTCAAACAGTCTCTGCAGATGGGCCAGCGTGTTGACACTGATAAGAAAATGGCCGACCGCTGTCGATTCGGAGGCGTGCATTTCGGCTCCTTGCAGATACGCATCACTGTCAGCTATCACCTGGGTAATATCGCGCAGGATGTTTTTTCTGTCTTCAACGGTGATTTCTATTCTGACCGTGAATGTTTGTCCGCCGCTAACATCCCAGGTGGTTTCAATCTGCCGTTCGGGGTCCTCAAGTAACATGCGCGAGAGGTTGGAGCAATCGAGGCGGTGAATTGTGACGCCTCTTCCGCGCGTGACAAACCCCACTATCTCGTCGCCGGGAATCGGCTGGCAGCAGGATGCAAAGCGAAATATCATCCTGTCATATCCCTGAATGCGAATCCCTTTCGCGCTTGTTTCCGACTGGACCGTATCAGAAATCGCCGGCGGCGGTGCGTCCGGAGCTTGGGGCGTTATGCGATTGACAACCTGGCCTAGCGAAATGTCGCCATTCCCCAGGCTGGCCAGCAATGATTCTGCGGTTTGAAATGAACATCCCTGGGCCACCTCGACAAGTTTTTTGTCCGCCGGCCAGGCCAGTTTAAGTTTTTTTAGTTCACGGTCGAGCATCTCGCGCCCCAGCGCGACAAGCTGAACATGTCCGGAGCGTTTCAGCCAGCGTTTGATTCGAGAGCGTGCGTTTGAAGTCACCACCATTTTTAGCCAGTCGCGTGAAGGCGTGCGGGAAGAGTTCGTGCGAATTTCTACGACATCGCCGGATTTCAGGCGTGTTGACAGGGGTGCGATGCGCTCGTTGATTTTCGCGCCGACACAATGCATCCCGATTTCTGTGTGTACCGCAAACGCGAAGTCCAGCGAAGTTGCCCCGACGGGTAAATGGATAATTGTTCCGGCGGGTGTGAAAACGTACACGTCATGCGGGAATAAATCTATTTTCAGATACTCAAGGAACTCGGCGGGGTTTTTCATGTCCTTTTGCCATTCGAGCACATCGCGCAGCCAGACCATCTGCTGGTCGGTCTTGTGCAGTTCTTTTTTGCCTTCTTTGTAGAGCCAGTGTGCGGCGATGCCGTTTTGGGCGATATAGTGCATCTGATGTGTCCGAATCTGAATTTCCACTAACCGCGCTTCGGGACCGATGACCGTCGTATGCAACGATTGATATCCATTGGGTTTCGGATTGGCGATGTAATCATGGAAACGATCGGGCGCCGGTTTCCACATAGCATGAATCACACCCAGGACGTGATAACATTCGTGCACACTGCCGACAATAACTCGAATTGCGGACAAATCATAAATGCTCTCAAATGGCACTCCGCGTACGCGTATTTTGCGGTTGATTGAATCCAGATGTTTTGCGCGGCCGCTCACCTCGGCTTTGATACGTTCCCGGGAAAGCGCTTCGCGGATCGGGCCGGTGATTTCACTAATAAATTTTTCACGTTCCGCGCGGGTGCTGTCGAGCCGTCCCGCCAGTTCCTGATAGCGCTCGGGTTCCAGGTACTTGAACGACAGGTCTTCCAGAACGACTTTCGCCTTGGCGATGCCGAAGCGATTTGCCAGCGGGGCGTAAATGTCCCGTGTCTCCTGGGCGATGCGTGTTTGTTTTTCACGGGGGAGTGAAGAGAGAGTGCGCATATTGTGCACACGGTCGGCCAGCTTGATGAGTATGATACGAATGTCCCTGGCCACCGACAAAAGCATTTTGCGGAAATAATCTACCTGGCGCTCTTCGCGTGATCTGAAACGCACCGAACTGATCTTGGTCACACCATCGACAAGATTCGCGATTTCTTTGTCAAATTCACGGGCAATGTCCTCAATCTCAATTCCGGTGTCTTCAACCGCATCGTGCATCAGACCGGCGGCAATGGTTGCCGAATCCATATGCCACTCTGCCAGAATCAGCGCCACTTCGCGGCAGTGGTCAATGTAGGGGACCCCTGATTCGCGCAACTGTCCGGCATGCGCACGGTCAGAGAATTCATAGGCCCGGCGGATCAGCGGAATGTTTATGTTCGCGTTGAATGCTTCAATGCGGATCACGAACTCGGCGAGGTTCAAGTTCTCCGATTCATGCTCGTTATGCAGCGCCGGTCTCATATACTGAACATAACCTGCAAACGGCAAAATGCAATCGGCAATTTCTCCGCCCGGCCAGAGGCCAGCCGGAGATCACTCCTCCTGCAAGACCTCCAGGCGCTCAATTATCTTTGCCAGAACCGCCTCGACCGGAATGGATTCCATACACGTCCCGCCCGATTTCTCGCGCCGACACCGGCCGTTGCGGCAGCGACACGGGCCGAATTCGGGCATCAACACAGTGGTGTTGTCCACCGGCGGCGCCCAGCGTGAAGGCGACATAGAGCGCGCCGGCGGAAACAGGCCGATCGTGCCAGTTCCTACGGCAGCCGCCAGATGCAATGGGCCGGTTGAATTTGCTACGACCACCTCGGCCAGAGACAGAAGCGCAGCAAGTTCTCGCAAGTCAGTCCTGCCGGCCAGAGAAACGAATTTGCGGCGCCCGACTCCAGTTCGCTTTGCTATCAAACCGGCTTCATCAGCGCTTCCGGTAAAAACCGACCGAATACCCCGGCGCCGAAGTTGATCGGCCAGAGTGACGAATTTCTCCAGCGGCCAATCAAGCGCCGAGCCGCCCGAACCGGGATGCAGCGCCACGAATGGTGATGCGACAGCTGATTCAGCAAGGCGCCTCTGCATCCGCTCCAATTCAACAGTTTTGACAAACACCTCCGGCGCTGTGTTCTCGGAATTGATTCCGAGCGGCGCCAGCAATTCCAGGTTGCAGGCCGCTTCACTTAGCGTGTTACCTTTGCGCGAATGGTTGATGCGGTGGGTGAATTTCCATGAATGAAAACGGCGGGCGCTGCCAACACGGACCGGAATCCCCGCGCGGCGCAACACGTCAGCGGCAAACGAAGATGGATATAGCGCCAGCGCTATGTCATATTGTTCTGATCGCAAACGCCTGGCCAGTTCAGCGCGGTTTGCTCTGGACTCTGATTCGATTTCTATTACGCGATTAACAGCGGGATTCCCTTCAAGCGCAGGGGCAGCGTATGAACGGCACAGGACCGCAATGTGCGCCTCAGGGTACGCCTGTCTCAGCGCCCGGAAAGCCGGGGCGCTCAGAATCAAATCCCCCAGAGCGTCAGTGCGTGTCAGGAGTATTCGAGGCGCCTTTCCCAATTTTGACAGTGGAACGCCGCTCATAAGATTCACTTCACGATCATATCCACCGGCCGGTCACGTTCGAGCTGCCGCAGTTTTGAATACTTGAGAAACACATACATGCCCGACAAAAGCGCTATCTGGACCCCCGCCCATCCGTCGAGAAAGCCCAGCTTGATTATGTAACGCTTAAATATCACGGCGAACGGTTTGAGAAGCGGCTGCCAGATAGATTGCCATTGGGAAAACGGTTCGTTTTTATCAAACAGTTCACGGGCCGCCAGCGACGTATAGCGATTCATTCTCGATACATAATCTTCTATGCTCCGATATGAATAGTGCAGCAAGTGATGTTTCAGGCGGCCGAGCTGCCCGCTGAGAATCACTTGCTCATGCACCTGCGCCGGAGAAAACCTCCCGCGTTCGCGTTTGAACAGGCGCAGAACATAATCCGGATACCAGCCCGAATGCCTGATCCAGCTCCCGACAAAATTTGTCAGGCGCGGGATTTCAAAACCGACAATAGCGTTCTGCTCCGTGGCTTTTTGTATTTCACCGGCCAGTTCGGCGCTGACGCGTTCATCGGCGTCCAGCGACAAAACCCAGTCGCCCGTGGCGTATTTTAGCGCGCGCCCTTTGCTCAAACCGAATCCTTCCCAGACGGCGCACTCCACACGGACCCCGTGGTCCCTCGCGATCTGGACTGTCTTGTCAGTCGAACCGGTATCCACCACAATAACTTCTCCGGCAAAAGACACAGATTTCAGGCACTCGGCGATATTGCGCTCTTCATTTTTGGTAATGATGAAAACCGACAGATTTGCAGCTTGCTTTGACATATTTCCAGCCGGCGAAGTTTGTAATTCAAATTGCGACATGTTTCATCTGCTCCAATACCACAAGTGTCTCCTCAATGACCCGCTCCGGCGTGATGTCAAAAATGTCGTCCTCATGAGCGCCCTGTACCAGCCCGCGACTCTGGCCATGAGGACGCCACTGTTCGGGATTGCGCGTGTGTTTTGAATAAAGCCCCACGACCGGGACGCCAAAATTGCGCGCGATATGTGTCAGAGATGTATCAGGTGTCACCAGGGCGCTCCTATGTGAAATCAATCCGGCGGCTGTCATGATATCCAGCCCGGCGGGGATAAGAAGCGGCGGGTTCTCAATTCGCTGGCAAATTCGTAAAGCGGCCTGTCGATCATGCGGGACGCAGAAAACCAGCGGCCGGAATTCAGGCGCTTCGCGCGCCAGCAGCTTGACCAATTCTCTGAAGTTTTCTTCGCCCCACCAGCGATTAGGGGCGCCTGCGGAAATATTTACGCCAATGAACTTTCGTGATTGACCGGCTTCTTTGCGAAATGACTGCATCAACTCCTCAATACGCGTTTCCGTTCCGCTGTCAAAATGAAGCGGCGCCCGAAAACAGAGATCCGCTTCGCCTATTCCCAGCGGCCACAGCGAACGCAATGTCACATCAAGCATGTGTTCACCCAGTGTAACATCAACTTCGTGATGAAAATGGTAGAAACCTCCGAGTTTTCTCTTGCCCAGCGCGGAACGCAAACAGCCCCGCCCAAGATACTGCGACAGAAACACCGACGTGACACTGTCGTGGCAAATCAAGTCCATCACCAGGTCATATTTTCTCTTACGAATGTTGCGCAGTGTCACAAAATCAACCAGAGGTTTCTTGCGATAGAGAAAGATAGTAGAGATGCGCCGGTCATATTCGATTAGCGCCACGTTTCGCTCTGAAGCAAGAATGTCGATTTGCACAAGCGGCAGGGTTTTCTTGATTGTTTCAAGGACAGGTATACTGACGGCCATGTCTCCCAGCTTGTCATATCGCAAAAGAAGAATCCTTGAAACGCCCGCCGGGTCCAACGGCCCACTGCGCTGCCGGGGACGCTCGAAAAACAGGGACCCGGCGAATACGACGAAGTTCTTCAGCGCTATTTCCGCGCTTTTAATTATGGGCCTGATTATGCGCACGAGAGCGTTTGTGTTCTGCTTGGCCATCAATTGTCCTGGCGCGCTAGGCCACAGAAAGGTCAGATACAAATTGCATGTCATGCAGCCGCCGATACAGTCCGTTCGCGGCGCATAGTTCGTCATGTCCTCCCGATTCGACAATTTCCCCGCCTGCGATAACCAGGATTCGGTCCGCTTTGCGTATTGTCGAGAGCCGATGGGCCACAACCAGGGCAGTTCGGTTTTCCATTACCCGGTCAATGGCGCTTTGCACCTGATGTTCGGACTCGGTGTCGAGCGCTGATGTCGCTTCGTCAAAGATGAGAATCTCTGGATTACGCATCAGCGCCCTGGCAATCGCCAGGCGCTGCCGCTGTCCACCGGAAAGACGCACCCCGCGATTGCCGATAACCGTTTGGTAACCGGCAGGACAGTCTTCGATAAACTCATGCG
>JADFNA010000069.1 GCA_022563625.1 Candidatus Zixiibacteriota bacterium | reverse complement strand
TACGAACGGCCGGAGTATTTTTCGGTTGTTCTGCCCGGCGAAATTCCGCCGGGAGAAACGGATACCTGCCTGGTCATACTAAATCCAAACTCTCCCGAACCCGCCTTCGCTAAATCATTCACCATTGAGGGCGTGTTCAAGCAAATCGGGGATGTCAGTGAACGATCACGAGTGACTATTCCTGTCAGACGCAAATTCGGCGGAAACGCCGGTCAGCGCTGATTCCGAAAGATTGAAAACCGAGAGTGAAGACTGACGACACCAGGCTCCGATTCTGGGCCAAATCAAAGATTCTTCCGACTTTAGCGCTAATTCCCTTCTTGAGCGCGACTATAAACGCTGGACCCCAGGTTTCGCTCCCCGAAACAGAGTTCAATTTCGGCCAGATGCCGATGAGTTCAATAGTTCAGCATACCTTCTGGATTCATTCGACCGGTGATGATACTGTTTTCATTGATACAATCATCACCGGCTGTGGCTGTACGACAATCCCGCTGGAAAGGACTTTCCTGCCTCCCGGTGACAGTATGCGGTTTACAGCGGAATTTGACAGCAAAGGTTTCCGGGGAAGTGTTGTCAAACGCCCTTCTTTCCGCCTGCGCGGGGACACCACCAGCTATGGAGTCAAGTTTTATGCCTATGTTGTCACCCGTCCCCAGGAACGCTCACCGCTCGACGTATCACCGACATTTTTTGATTATTCAAACATAACCGGCGAGAAAACACAAAAAGTGGTTTTCGGCTTAAAAAATACAGGGGATGTTGACATCAGCCTTTCCATAGTGGATAGCCCTCAGGACATCATTGCCATCAGAATCCCGGACTCGCTCAAAGTCGGCCAGCAGGGTCCGGGCATGATCTCTCTTCTACCGGATTTTCAGTATCGAGATTTCACCACTTCACTGACGATTGAAGTAAATAACAGCGATATGTACCGCGTCACTATTCCGCTTTTTCGCCGGACTGAATCCGCTGACTCAACCGGGCCGGTAAATCGTGCGAACGACTCGACGCAAACAACAGGACCGTAGCCGGGCGCGGTGTCGGGTTGTATCTTTCTGCGCTTCATTGGCTTACTAAAATGACTGAATGTAAATCATTATCTAATCTGGCGAAGTTTGCCGTACTAGGGGCCCTTCTCACGGCGCCGGGGTCCGCTCTTGCGGAGTCAAAGATGTTGGTGGAAGACACCGCGTTTAATTTCGGGCTGGCGCCCCAGAAGTCAAAGCTTTCACGGATATTCTGGCTCAAGTCGGTCGGCGACGACACCTTGAAAATCTTCAAAGTTATTCCCGGTTGTGGCTGTACCAAGATGCCGCTAGACAAAGACCAAATCGCCCCCGGAGACAGCGCGAAACTCGAGATAATTTTTAACAGCGGAAAATATACTGGTAAGGTTATCAAACACCCACAGATCCAGATGACCGGACATTTTCTCCCCCAGGTGCTGACCATAGAGTCGTTCATCCTGGGCGAAAACCAGAAAGCGTCCCCGGTCCGCATAGCTCCTGTCCGTTTGGATATTTCCCAAAACAGTGAACGCGAAGTTTCTCAGGCCCGCTTCCGCCTCGAAAATGTCTCAGATGAAGTACTGTTAATTGAGACATTGGAGAGTTCCCGGGGCTTTCTGGTAGTCTCGCTACCCGTGAGAATTGGAGCCGGTGAGAGCATAGAACTCCTGATGAAAATCGACCCGGAGAGCCTCAAAAGTTCCTTTGCGAAATCGTTGACGTTTGCCGCCACCCCTGCAAGCGGTGGCGAGCGGACGATTTTCACGCTGCCGGTAACCCGCACGTATCGAGTATTCAAGGACGCCAAGGGCATGCCGGCCGGAAAGACAGCCAGAAGCGCAGGAGGTTCGGGACCATAGTCCCGGACTTCGGTCCTGATAGCCCCGGGGAGGGGATATTTTTCTGCTTCTCTGGAAGGGCTGCTGGCTGCTGGTAATCAATTGCGTAGTTCCTGTCGATTGCTATATTGTGTGAGGGTTCCCGCTGAGACCAGTTCTGCCGGGAACTTCCTGAAATGTGAATTGTAGGATAGATTAAGAGTAATCGGAAACCGGAAAACCCGCCGGATTCATCCTTGCCGAATCACCTTGGGATAATCAACTAACACGTAGAAACAACAGGTAGAAAATGTTGAAACCATTCACAAGATGCGCCATTACGGGACTGGCGTTTTGCTTTTCGCTGGCGGCCCTGGCATCCGCAGAGTCAAACCTGACAATTCCAGAATCACTATTTGATTTTGGATTTGCGCCGCAAAAGTCGAAGCTGACCCATGTATTCTGGCTCAAATCAACCGGCGATGACAGCCTGATTATCGCTAAAATAGTCCCTGGCTGAGGATGCACAAAAGCTCCTTTGGAAAAGGAGCGTCTTGCTGTCGGTGACAGCACTCGGCTGGAAATAATTTTTGACACCAAATCCGGACGCACCCGCGTCTCTAAACGTCCCAAGATTTATATCAAGGGCAGCGATTTACCTCGCTCGGTCCAGATAACCGCTCACGTTTTGCCGCGCCCGGATTCAGCTTATCCGATCACGTTCAAACCGTACAAACTGGACATTTCCCAGTTCGGAGAAAAGAAACGCACCAAAGCGAAGTTTACGATAAACAACGTTTCCAAGTCCGACCTGGAGGTCAGTGTTATCGATTATCAAAGCAGATTCATTGATGTCGATTTCAAATCAACAACTATCAAGGCAGGTGAGTCAGCCACCGGCACGGTAACAATCAACCGGGACAGAGTTGAGCAGTCCTTTGAGAAATCAGTGACCTTTGTTGTCAAAGGCGAAGCCCAGAAAAAACCTGTTCGATTCACATTGCCGATCAAACGCACAGTCCGCAAGCTTTCTTCGGCCCTCGATTCCACCATGACAGCCACCGGAAAGACCGGTGGTTCCTGATCCTCAGGCATAATCGCCAGCCGTTAGGCGAAGATCAGTTCAGCGTTTGAAACAGACCCGCGAACAAACTAACGAGAAGTAATGTAAGAGGCCCGCTCAAAATTGAGCGGGCCTTTTGTTTTGTGATTCTGTATTTCGAATCTTTCGTTTGGATTTTTAGTTCATGAATTTTGAGAAGGCCGCTGCTCCGCGTTTATCCGCCAGTCGAGCGGAAAATCCGGTTAATGTTCTCTTCGACCCCCGAGTCAAATCTCTCGCCCTGGGCGTTCGAATGGCGCAGGCGGAATTCACTGTATCCGCGGTCGTTGGCGAAAATAAAGTACACTCCCCCCTGTATCCTGTCATAATTCCAGCGCTCCCAACTGTGCTCATCGGTCACATCGTTTCCAATTGATGGAATAGCGACCTCCATCCGCTCATCCGGTTCACCATACTGCATGATTATACGTCCGGGGTCTGTATTCCAGCCGTCAGCGCGTTCAATCGACCTGGAATAACGCCTGTTGGCTATGGCGAAACGGGCAATCAATTCGTTTCGGTATTCATTGACCCGTGTCGCTTTGTTGTCATCATTATCTATCCAGAATTGTTTGATAAACTGCTGCTGGCCGACATCATTGAGAGACTCCATCATGCCCCTGTCGCGGGGCGAGAGCAGCCAGTAAACGATGTTTCTGCGTGTTTCCAGGCTGGTAGTGTCATATGGATCAGGGCCAAACCCGTCAGCCCCGGCGGCGCCGTCCGCGAAGAAAGACCCTGTTTCCGGGTCATAAAAATAAATCGGCCGCGCGCTGGTGTCGGTAATCCCGGCGTTTGCGTCGGTGACTATCAAGTTAAACATGTATTTGCCCGGTTTCTTGGTTTTGTGCTCAATAGATTTTGCGAAGACAATAGAACCGCCCTCGACCTCCCAAAATGATTCATCCAGGATGCTGGGAAACAGGGCGCCACTTTCAACCAGTTCCACCCGCACACCCATCCGATAACCCCCGGCAGTGTCCCGGGCGAGGTTGTAGATTTCGGCGTAAATATGTATCAGGCTGTCATCAATAGAGCAGACGCCAAGCGGATTGGGCGTAACCAGACGTCCGTTCTTTACCAGCGGATTGTTTCGCTGATTATCTTCATCAACCCGCTCCAAACGATGGGCAAACTCCACACCGCTGATACTCAGACGGTCTCGCGAGGCCTCTACCACGTTCAACGTATTTGATCTTGATTCCTCGCGTTTGCTGGTGATATCCATGACCGTCAAACGATATGAATAGGACCCGGGAGTAATCGCCAAACGCAGGCGGTTGGACACGACTGACCTCTCGCCGCCGACATTTGATTCGCGGGTATAATACACCTGGCTGGATGAATCAACCGGTGTATTTGTAGAATCAAATAGGACCACATCGGCATATATCCCCGCCAGCCTCTGGGAACCGGCCGAGTCTGTCAGAAACTCCAGTCCGGATTGACTGATTACATAGGAAAACTCAATCAGAGTCGCCGGAGCTAAAAGCGGGTTCGGGAAAGAAATCGGCGTCACTCGCAGATCGAGTCCGACTGATTCTAATGTCCGGGCCGGGGACTTTCCTGTCGGGAAAAACGCTAACGCTCCCAGGAGCAAGACAATGCCCCGCCGAACGCGGACAGTGGTTGAAACCGGGCGGAATGCTGCGCTGTACACAAAGGTCCCAGTTTCAATCTTATTGGTCTGCAAATTGTTTAGCATCACAACTATCTGCCTGTAAAATGTGTGCTTGTAAAATGTGTGCTTGTACATGTCTGCCTGTAAAAGGCGGCTTCATCTCAAACGCCCATCATATGGAAACAGCAACTGAAAGTCGGCGTCACCGTACCTATCCTCGAAGACAAACCGCAGCGGTTCGCCGGAGTAATTGTAATAATACCAAATTTGCCGCGCGATAGCATTCAACGGGACCGGATCTTCCACAGTTTCATCGGGGGACCCGTAGCGCAAAAGGACCATTCCTCGATCACTGCGCCACCCGATCCGTCTGGGGGCCGAAAAGTACTTATTCGCATAACGCACCCGATAATAGAAACTGACCCTGGCTTCATTGGCCTTGGTTTCCGGCGTCGGATCCCGGCCGTCCCAAAAAACTTTCCAGGCGCGCATCCGCTCCTCGACTGACTTGGCCTCCTTGAGCGCCTTCATCTCTTCACTGGCCGCAATGTGCTGCAATTGGTCGAGCACTGTATTGTAGTCGTGCTGCACCCGGCCCAGGAGCGACCAGTTGATATGGAACGCGGCGATTCTGCGGTCGGTCACTTTTCCCCTGCGTGCAATCACCTCGACTGTAACTTCATACTCCCCGGGCCTGAAGTCTGTCAGGTCCACTTGCCTGACCTGCCTCGTTACCGGTTTATCCATGAGAACATATACAGTGTCTCGATAAACGGGTCCGTCAGTAACGTGATTGATTCGTGTGTCGATCAGCGCATTGAGCTTTTTGTCAGCGCCCGAGTATATTTCAAAATAGAACAGAGCCGGGCCGCCATCCACACCACCCTGAAGCGCCCGATCCACCAGCGGCACCGCAGTAACATCGCCTTTGCGAAAAAACTTTGTGTTTTCATCGGAAAAATTCACGGAATAGAGGAGCTCAATGCCGGACAATTTTGGCTTTTTGTCCCCGGACAGGTTCTTGAGTTTTGTCTTTCGCTCAATTTTCCGCTGCTGGCCGCTGTTGAGATCTCGCAGAACGCCCCGGATCTTATATTTTCCGGGACGGAGATGAAATTCAACTACGTTGAGAACATAATCGCTGTAGAGCTTTGTGCGCGAAAGCTCTGCCACGAACAGCTTGCGGCGGACCTCCTGATGTGCGACACGCGAGTTCTTTTTGTACGCAGAAATTGCGAGCTCATAATTCGCTTCATAGCCGCTGTCAACAGCTACAAACGAAAGCCCCGTATTCGGAATCTTGTAATACACTTCAAGCAAGGTCGAGTCAGGATACTCTGAACGGAACTCCGCCAAATCGAGGCTAAAGCTCGGCCCTCCCAGCTCTACCCTGCCAAAGTCCAAATCAGGACGCTGGGCCGAAACATCCTGGGGCGGCAAGATACACAGCGCCAATAAGGCGAAAACCCCGAAGGGCGCCCGCAGGCGAATGCAGACTGGCCTGTTCGAGTTGTTCAATCCAAATATAGACGACATCCGGTTCATCATAGACCTACTCTCTCTAACACCAATGTAACCGGTCTGGTTTCATCTCGCAATCATAAGATAATCCCGCAGATCGCAAAGTGCGAGCGATGGTAACGCGGCGGTCGGTCAGGTGGGAGGCTGTAGGGCAATGTGGTGTGGTTTACTCGTAGCGGAGCGCTTCGATTGGGTCCAGCCGAGAGGCTTTCCAGGCCGGGATAATTCCGGCCACTATGCCAGTCAGCGCGGAAGCCAAAAGGCCGCCAATGGCCCAGTAGGGCGAAACATAGTAAGTCCAATCGACAATAGTGGTAAAAATAAAGCCGACCAGTGCGCCCATGAGAATCCCGGTCAGGCCGCCGATGCCTGTTAAAGTGGCGGCTTCAGTCAGGAACTGCAGGAGTATGCTCGAACGCTGAGCGCCGATTGCTTTGCGCACCCCGATTTCGCGTGTGCGCTCAGTCACAGAAATAAGCATAATGTTCATCACGCCGATCAGACCTACCAGAAGGCCGACAAGAGATACCGCCAGTCCTCCTAGCTGCACGTTCAACATCAGACCGGCAACCCGGTCCTTGAATAAATCCTGTGTTCTGAGGCCAAAATTATTTTCTTGGTCCGGCCTGACATGCCTGACCCGGCGCAGGGCATTGGTCACTTGATCTAGGGCTTTGTCCATATTTTCCTTTGATCTGGCGCTGCATAGAATCAAAACGTCTTTTACCGATGGATAAATCTTATCAAAAGTCGTCAGGGGAATGAAAGCGAAATCGTTTTCGCTGATATTAAACAGGTACTCAATTTCTTCCTGCACGCCAATCACCGTGAATTTGCGGCTGTTTATCCGAATCACTTTGCCCACCGCCTCCTGGCGTGAATTAAATAGCGCATCGGCCATTTCCGGACCAAGCACACACACCATCGCCCGGCGCTGCATGTCGTTCTCATCAATGAAGCGCCCGAAATCCACGTCCCGGTTAGTGACAATCGCCTCTTCGGGCCAGACTCCGCGAAAATCATCAGGGCTTGTGGCGCGCTTGGAGATCGACTTCGTTCCCTGCTCCGCGGCGGTGAGCGACGGTGTCAGGGTCTACGCTTGTGGTCTCGACTCGATGCTGCATTGCTTCGAATTGGTTCCTAGCCCCACGGGCATATCGACCGTTCTCAAATGGCGCATTCGGATGGGCCGGCCCAGCGTTTCGACCCCCACACTCTGGAGCGGAGGCCTATTCTTTGGTTCAAGGGACGGCAAGATTCGTGCCTGCGACTCGCACGACAAGACACGTTTCTGGGTTTTTCAGTCGGGCGCGCCGATCCCGGGCGGCATCCACGTGGACAGCACGGGCGTGTACTTCGCAGCCAGAGACACCCACGTCTACAAGCTCGATGTCAGCACCGGCAAAGGATTGTGG
>JADFNA010000068.1 GCA_022563625.1 Candidatus Zixiibacteriota bacterium | reverse complement strand
GTCAACCCGTCCCTTCAAGGAGCCGGTCAGCGTATACACCGAAGCGGCCAGTGCGAAACTCAAAACTGACCTGAACCCCAGCGCCTGAACGGCTTGCGGTATGCGGGTGATTTCACTTGCCTGCCCCAGATGCGGACTGTTGGCGGCGCGCAGCACACGCGCAGAGAGGCCCGGATCGCGTTCTATCACATGCGCCAGATCATCAATTGAAGCATACTCGTTTTGCGAAAGCGCAATTACCTGCGCCAGGGACTGCGGCAGCGAAGACAACTCGGTGTTTGATGAAATAAGACTCTCTAACGCTGAGTCGTGGGATATGGGATCAGGAGTAGTCATATGTTTCCAGTATCGGCCGGAGACACGGCTAGTTTATTTTTTTGAAACATTATTATTTCAAAAATACTTTATTTCACAAACACTTTCCTTTTGAAACGATTCACCTTGTTCCTTACTGCGCTTCGCGCAGCGGTTCATGTGTTTATTTCTCTATCGGATGAATTGGCAGGCAAGATTAGCAGGCAGGCCCCTCAGAGGGACTTGATCAACAAACGCTGGCGCAGTCGTTTTTTCAGGCGCGCCTGGCGCCGGCGCCAGGCTGCCCGCTCGGGACCCGGACAATAACTCAGAGCTTTATCCGACAGAGCCAGCGCCCGCGGCAAATCCTTGCTCTTATGCTCATGCCATTTGGCCAGTTCCAGCCTGGCCAGTTGGGAGATTTGACCTGGAGCGCTCTCAAGAGTTTCCCAGAGCGATATCGCGGCGGAAAATTCACCGGCGCGTTTGAAAATCATCGAGCGGCGGAAATCAATTTCAGCGCTCCCGATTTGATCCAGCTCCTTTCGCCTGGCATGTCCTAGCGCGCATGCCGTCACTCGCTGACCCGATGATTCCATACGCCGCATATAAGAATACACATCCAACGGCTCAACGAGCGCCTGGCCGGCGCTGTTATGTATGCCGCTCAATTCGGACAGGAGCAGCGCCAGAGATACAATATCCTGGCGATTGTGATCGAGCACACCAGCCAGGTCATCGGTTTTATCTTCGTGCGCCCAGGCGAAATACACAGCGGGGACCAGGTGGCCGGGAATATCATGCTCGCGCCTATACTCAAAAATCTCGTTCTCGACATTCCCCAGAGAACAGCTCCCGATCCGTCGTTTGAAAAGCGAACGGACGGTGTGCAGCAAATCAAGATGATGGGCATGCGGGACACTGCGGGCCACACGATTGAGAATCATCCTGTCGGTTGTTAGCGGAAGATCAAAGGCTTTGCCATTGTAGGTAACGATGACTGTCTGCTCGCCAAATTCCGCCAGCAACGCCTCTAGCATTGCGGCCTCGTCTGCAAAATCAGGCATCAAATACTGGCGCGTCTCAAATCCGCGCGCCGTAAATGATCCAACTCCGGCCAGAAACGCCAGGGCGCCGGCGCCGCTCAAACCGGTCGTTTCAGTGTCGTAAAACAAAAGACGCCTGGCATCCAGAGATCCCTGATCGGCCCCTGTAATCACATGTGAGAGAGAATACCGTGCGTTGACAGCGCTTTTGAGCGAAACCTTTCCGTGCCGGTAACTCGCGTCATGGGCGGTCTTGATAAGCAGATATTCACCTGAGCTGTCTACGACAATCTCACCGCCTACAGCCGCCTGTAGTTTCTGTGCGCGCGCAGACGGTCCAGCGGTCCGTAGTGAATGGTCAGATTTCAATGCCTTCGGGCCAGACTTGTTCGCGCCGGCCATCAGGCGCGTTTGTCTAAAAGAGCGCCTCAACCGCGCCTTGATATCAGTTTTTGATGTCATTTGATGCCATTTGATGTGACTTGATGTCATATGATACTGCGGAAATACATAGGAATCATCAGCGCTCCGCTCAGGCCCCTGCGCGCTGACACACAGTGATACTGGAAGGCAGTGAAACAGCGGACCAGTGAATCAATGAATCAGCGATGCCGTCAGCGCAATCATTCTGAAGAGCTCATTCGCCGGACTGCATCATCAATCATTTGAATAACATAGGGATCACTTTCTGTCAATCGCAAAGATTGAAGCGAGGCGCTGGTGGACTGGCCGGCGCAATACCCGAGTCCCCGCGCCGCCGCCGCGCGCCGGGACGGGCGGCCCTCGAGCAATTGGTCAATCAGGCAGCTTGTCACCACTGGATCGTTTTCGCCGGCGCACGCTCGGCCCAGCGTCTCACACGCCAGGTCGCCTGCCGCTCCATCATCCGCCCCGATTAGCGCCATCAGGCTGGTGGCCGCTGTCGGTCCAATCAGCGCCAGAGCATCGGCGGCGTTCAAACGCGCCCCATAATACTCATCGTCCAGCGTATGAGCCAAGACCGCGCTGAACTCGGCGGTCTTGAGCTGTCCTGCCGACCAGGCGGCGGATTTGCGCACCTGCCCGACAGGATCAGAGAGAGCATCAATGACATACTGCGCGGTCGATGTGTCTCCGATTTTTCCCAGCGCGCGCAGGGAGTATTCGCGCACCTGCCAATCAGGATTACTGGCGCTGACAATCAATTCCGGTAAAGCCGGCGCGGCGGCTTCGTTCATATCCCCCAGCGCCCAGCAGATTCTTTTCAATTGCAGCGCATTTTCGAGCCTGACCAGCGAACGACGCAGGTGTGGGACTGCCGGGCCGCCGATTTTTGCCAGCGTACGAATAATTGTCAGCCGCTCGCGCGCATCGGGTGTGGTAAGTTTTTCAACCAGACGCGGCGCCGCTCGGGCGCCGAGTTTGACCAGTTCCTCTTTGGCAGGTTCAACCTGTTCGCGATATCTCAACTCACCAGAACTGGCAATGACAAACAGCGAATCGACAAGCCCACTGATATTAACTGTATCAGCGGACGCCTCGTCTGTCTGGACGGACACTGTTTCGGACACTGCGGCGGACACAGCGGCGTACAAAGATGACGCGAAAGCGAACATCACTATCAACGGGAACAGCCGGGACAACGGGGACAGCGGTATGACAGAGCGAAACCGCATCAGCGCCCCACCCCGCCTGCCTGGGAGTTTACCCCGGCCGAATCTGAAAACCATTGCTCCCAGATACAATCAAATCCGCCGCCCCATTTGCTCTCAACCCGCCAGACGGTGTTGTCAGCGCCGAACCCGTCATAGACGTCAACGCCTCCCAGATCAAGCAACAGCCCGATTGAACCAAACTCCCGGCGAGGATTGCCGTATCCATTCGTGTTGGCGGGATTGCCAATATGATAACGATCATCACCGGACAGGTCACACAGCAACCCGACACCATTGGCCGATCCAGCGCCCTGAGATAAATCAACAGCATGATACACATCATTGCCGCTTCTGTCGCTCAGCACAGCGAAAGAGTAATCATGGCCGCATCCCTGCGAGACGCCTTTACTGCGATAAAAATCATCGCCGGCTGCATCGACCAGCGCGCCGAGCGCCATATGCGTCGCGGAACCCTGGGCGTACTGATGCGCCAGGTATTGATCATTGCCGGAATTGTCGTACACAAAACCAATCGAACGCCAGTAGCTCGACCCCTGGCCAAAAATATCGGCCTTGTACGTGTCGTTTCCTTCCAAATCTATCAACCCTCCGATACCGCCTGACATAAACGGCCGCATGCCATACCCGAAACCCTGGGAAAGCGACAGGTAATGATTGTCATAGCGCAACACATCGGAGTATTTGTCACCCGCCAGATAATTGTCATTGCCACGCCTATCAATCAAAAGCCCGGCTCCTTTTGTGAAACCGAACGCCTGTGCGTTGAATGCCGCCTGATACACATCACGGCCGCTTTCGTCAAACAACACACCCAGCCCGAACGCGCCCGCGCCCTGTGTAAAAGTATCACCCAGATAACGATCATCACCTGCCCGGTCATACACAATTCCCACCCCGCAGAACCCGGAACCGATTGAGAAATTGCCGGCGCGGTAGGTGTCATCGCCGTCCCAGTCTATCAGCAGTCCCAGTGAAAACAAACCGGACCCGACCGTGTGCCGGGATTTCCCTGAGTAGATGTCATCACCGGCCAGATCTATGATAATTCTGGGGTGTGGCGCTGCGGGATTGTAGCTCAAATCATAGTGGTCATTGCCGCCAATATCTATCAGGACAGTAAAATCGCCGGTGTGATAGTCATCCCCGGCGCCGGATATCTTCCATCCCTCGTGCCGGCCCAATAACGTCCGCAATCCCTTCCGGCCGGGTTCCTCCACGCTTGAGAACAGCGCCTCTGATAACACGAGTTCGCCTCTTTCGACCGAGAGCATAAGCTGTTCGACTCCACGCAGAATCTCAAGCGCCGCTTCGGTTCCGTAACGCAGAATAAATTCCGGGCGAATTTTCGTCCCGAATGAAACAAATTTCCTGAGAGTTTCCTTTTCGGCCTGTTGAATAGAATCGTGAATAAAGACATCGCGCTCGTGCGCCAGTTCGTCTTCCAGCAGGAGTTCCGGCAAATCCCGGTACAGAAATATTCTTTGTGATTTGCGCAATCGCGCCAGAGTTGAATCGGTTGCCGCCGGCAGTGTTGTATTCACCAGTGGGTAGATTACGGTCAACAGCGCATTGATGTCGGAACTTCGGTAATACAAACCAAATCCGCTCATTTCCGTCAGGTCCGGCTCAGCCACCGTGACAGGGCCGGTTCCATGCTCTGCGCGCAGATCAACCACTGCCCGCTTTATTGTCTCCGCAAAACCTTCTTCGGCCGCAGCCGCAAAAGATGAAACATATTCAGTTAACTCGAGCGGGTGGCTGTTGAGATAGTTGAACTGGAGCAGAGAAAAACTATCAGGCGGCATATAGTCATTACGGAAGCCAAAATCAGACTCGCGCAGATTTATGTATCCCAGAAGCGCCCTTATCCCCGCCCGTTCGAGCTCTAACGGAGCCAGGGAGATGGACTCTTCGGCGGCCTGGCCGTTCATTGCGCTTTCCTGCCCCGGCGCAAACGAAGTACACAGGCAGAAGAAGATTCCTGTCAAAACAGCGGCAAATGCGCTCTTGCGAAACGGGGAATATGTAGAGTTATTCTGACCACGCATACGATCCAACTTACCTGTCAACCGGCGCCGGCACAACGTTGAAGCGAGAGTTTTGTGGTCTCAGAATCTTTTCGCCAGAGAGAACTCCAGCATACCGGAGCAAAGCGCCGGAGCGTCGGCCAGATCGCGGTGGGTATAATCATGAATCTCAAACATATCACGCATGTCCCACACCGTCGCGTAGTCAAGCGATCGCAAAACCGGCTGATCTTCACGAAGGGCCAGAACCTGAAACAGGCGGGCCAGGTCCGCCGGCAGACGGTGTGTGAGAGGCAGATTCGTCTGCGGGTCAAAAAACGCTTTCGCATCCGGGGCGCTCAAATAGAAAATCCCTCCCGGCGCCAGCATACGGTGAATCTCTGAGGACAATTCAGTCCAACTGGCCGCCCAGCATTCGATATTGCGGCACAGAACCAGGCCAACAGACCTGTCTTTGATTCTTGTGGCAGTCGTGGACGGCCAGAACGACCCTTCTATTACGATCCGCGGTAGATTGAGCGCTGCGCCGCCCAGATATTCATTGCAGATCGAACGCACTCGATATAACTCGCGCCGATCATCAGCAGCCCCAGCCTCGACCGCTTCGTAAATTTGCACACGGACCGTCCGCTGGCCAGTCCCGGTTTGAACGCGCTCAAGTATTTCCATACGATCGTGTGCTTTCCTCGATAACAGGTCTCTTCCATATCTCATCGACAGATACCAGGGCTTTCTGTAGAAAACCGCTGAGGCGGCTGATAATGCTATTCTATTGGGTTAGTGAACTTAAACCACACAAAAAAAGGGCCCGCCGGGGAGGCGGACCCTCTCGATCGGAGTCTAACCGATCAGACTGACTGACGAATCTGGTACTTAGCCGGTAACGTCGTTGGTTGTATTCTGCAAGTTGCCATTCTGATCAATAGTCCAGACATCATTGGTGGGGTCATCATCAAGACCGGTGGCTGTGGCTGTGGCCAGGAAACTGGTGCCAGCGACAGCGGTGACGCTGTATGAATACAGAGCGGTCGGCATAATCTCAACGCCGAGCGCAGCCAGACCGGCGCCAGTGGCTGAATCAGCCGGGCCACCAGCCAAATACACGCCCTTTTCCTGGCGATAAGTGCGTTCCATGGTATAAATCTGCTTGAGAATCTGCTTGGCTTCTGACTGTTTCGATTTAGTTGTGGCCTGCATAAAACGCGGAATCGCCAGCGCGGCCAAAATGCCGATAATCACGACCACGATCATCAGCTCGATCAGTGTGAAACCTTTTTTGTTCTGTTTGCGAATGTTCATCTGAAAAGCTCCCTGTGTTAGATGGTGATTGGTTTCCGTTTTCTTCATTCTCTTCTTCTCTCTTCTTTTCTTCTCTTCTCGGTGGCGATTTTGCAACGGCCTTTGCGGACCGAATCGCTGTTCGGCTCATTTGATTCGCAAGACAGGCGCCAGACTCGCCGAAAACTATGAACAGGCTTCATAACAACCTGCCGCAGAGTCGCTTGCTACTTGATTTCGACAAAGCGGCGTCGTAGACGCCCAACGATTGACCAGCGACAACCCTTCCTGAATCAGACTGGCCTTGCGATTTGCACGAACTTTCGCATTGTGCAAGACTCTGATGGCTCTCTCGTTTTTCATCTTTCTTGTTATCTCGTCTAGTCTACAGCTGTGCGTCATCCGAAACGACGGTCAGCACACCGTTCTGATCCATAGTCCAAGTATCCGGGGCCGGATCGTCATCCAGACCTGTCGCGTTCGCCGTCACCAGGAACGTATTCGCTGTCGCTATGATTGAATAGCTATACTTGGCCGTCGGCATGATCTCAACCGTCAGTGTGGCAAAGTTCTGTTGATTAGCCGCTGTGCTGTCGGCTGAGATGCCGTTCCCCCAGTAACCAGTGTTTTCCTGCCGGTAAACGCGCTGATTCACATACAACTGTTTGAGAATCAATTTGGCTTCATTCTGTTTTTGCTTGGTGGTGGCCGACATAAAGCGCGGTATGGCAAGCGACGCCAAAATGCCAATTATCACTACCACGATCATCAACTCGATCAGTGTAAATCCGCCCTCTTTAGCCCGTTTTCCGTGCACTGCAACGCTCTGGTAATCTCTGGTACTATTCATGTTCATGCCTTCGTATATCCTTTCCGCGAACCGAGTTCGCATCAGACTCAGTCATTGGAAGTGGCAAACTGCGTTCCACATCGCGGCCAAATAGGATTTCTCAGATTGTTTGTTCAGTTCCCGCACAGGCCGCTCGACCCCGAGTCGCTCCATGCATTCATTTCTCATCTTTTTTCCAGCCATACCGCTCAAGCTTTCGGTACAGTGTCGAACTATCTATTCCCAAAATCTTCGCCACTTTGGCCTTGTTGCCTTTGTTCTGATCCATTACGTAATAGATATAAGCTTTCTCGATAGACTGAAGTGTGGGATCAGTCGGGTCTCCCTGTTTCAAGACTGTCGGCGCTTTGGCGGCGCTCAG
>JADFNA010000067.1 GCA_022563625.1 Candidatus Zixiibacteriota bacterium | reverse complement strand
AATTTTTCGCGTGCGAGTTGTCTCATGCGCGCCCGATTAATACCCAGCGCATAGCCGATTGAATCCACGAATCGATCCAGCGAGGCAACTGCGATTTTGTTAAAATAGCGCGAACGGAAAGGATTCATGTGGAAGCGGAAAAACTTTGATTCGACTTCCCGCCAGCCATAAGCCACATAGTCCTGGGCGAATGTCAGCCAGACATGCCCGTCATTCTCTACCGCGTGATACCGATAATTCACTGTCGCTCCACCGCGCCGGGCGATTACTCCCAGGGTGAAAAAGCCATCCTCGCGCTTCACGCCGATTTTCAGCTCCATAACAGGATTCATCTGAGCGGATTTCATAACCGGAGAATTCAAGTCAGCTTTGATTGGTATGCCTGAATAGGTTATGCCCAACCTGCCTGCGCGCTGCAGCGCAGATGGCAGCCAGTATTGCTCTGCCGATTCCAGATTGCCCTGTTCAATCAGCTCCAGATATTCTTTCAGCATGGTGTTGGCCAGATAGACAGGATTGGCAGGATAGGCGGAAACTATGCCGCCGGGCGGATCTGTGTCCTGAGCGCGGACGCTCTGTGCATTCAGGACGTTCAGGGCGCACAGGGCCAGAAAGAAACCGAGCGGGTGATATTTAAATGCCTGATTGAGTAGTCTCATCGATAGAATGCGCCCTGGAGAGATTTTAGGATGTCTGTATCAGTTGGCTTTGGCTCATCGCTTATAATATAACTACATTTAGCGGAGTCAATCAAATGCAGTCCAGACAAATTCGGCCGGTCGAACTGGTTGGACACGCCGGACGCTTGAATAGAAAAAGGGGACCTGCTTGGCAAGTCCCCCGGCCAGGGCTAGCTACAACCTGCCGAACTATTTTCTAAACGACGAAACCTAGAAAGATACGTTGAGACTGAATCGATGGGTGGCGCTGAGCCGGCCGAGGTCGACCCAGGCGTAGTCAATGCTTAAAAGTGATTCCTCACCGAACGGCGTCTGTAAACCTGCGCCGAAAGTCAGGTCCTCTTCGTCGTAGTTGATTTTATATCCGGTGCGCAGGAAAAAGCGTTCGTTAAAGCCATACTCCAGGCCCAGCGAACCCTGCTCAACATTGTCATTCGGGTGTTTGAGTTCGCTGGCCAGCGTCAGTCTTTGTGTTGATGTTAGCTGCAGATCATAAGCCACTCCGACACGAAATATCAAAGGCAGGCTGCTTTCCTCAACCACAATTTGCACGTCAGTCGTGTTATTACCGTTTTGCAGCTGGTCTGTCAGATTCGGCCCGCTGAAACGCATATTACCGCCCAGGTTGCTGATATTCATCCCCAGCCGCAGGCTACGCAGTCCCGTATGCAGGATCGTGCCCATGTCAATGCCGAAACCGGTGGCCCTTTCGTTGGCGATAGATTCGTTGATATACTTGAAACTCGCCCCGAAGGTAAACTTGTTAGTAAGCTCTCGGGCAAAACCGACTGTTACCGCATACGAATTTGCATCGAAGAACAGCCCGGTTCCGTCTTGCTGTAGAACGGTTGTTATTTCCTGTTCGGGTACGTTAAGGGCCGTGATCCCCACAGCCAACACGCCAATTCCTTCAACACGACGCGCGTACGCAAAATAATTCAAGCTGATGTCCAGGACCCAGTTGGTATGCGCCAGCGCGAACTGATTGCCCTCGATTTCACCAAGCGCCGCGGGATTCCAGTAAAGCGAAAATGCGTCTCCGGTTGAGGCGACGGACGCCTCACCCATCGCCAGGTATCGGGCGCCGACACCTATTTTCAAAAACTGCGCCCCAGATGAACCGGTTTTGGTGAATCTTGTCTGCGCCTGTGCGGCTGCCGGGAACTGCGTTAACCCGCACAGGGCCAGCGCCGCCAGGGCGCCGAGTATGCGCAGTTTCACAGATCCGGACGAGTGAGGATTCAATTCTTGGTTTGTCATATTTCCCACCGTTACTCTCTCACATTTACTTTCTCACAGTTATCACTGATGCGCCTACTTGATCACTGCGAATCGACCGACAAATTCGCCCGCTGTTGACGTGATATGAAACAGGTAAATACCTGACGCCACCAGTTGCCCGCTTGAAGAAAGCAGGTCCCAGGATTGGTCTCCGGTGCCATTGTCGTGCTTAATCGTCTTCACCAGATCACCGGCCAGGGTGTAAATACGAATTTCACACTCTCCCGGCAGATGGATAAAGTCCAGTTGGGTCGGGTTTCCACTGTGTTCCCACAAGTCGGCGCGCGCGAAATACGGGTTCGGGGCGACTTTGATGTCAGACAATTGTCCGGACGCCGCCGCGAGATTAATTCCGTCCGGTGCGAAGAAAAACTCATCCGCCGGTCCGTTCAGCGGAGCGCCGACGACCGTGAACACATCGCCGTTGACAGCGTTGACAGCGGTTGTCGGATCAAAACTGAACAGCCAGACATGATATGACGGCCAGGCTTCCGGATGCGGCGCTCCGTCATAGGGAAAATTGGTGATTCCGATTCCATCACCATCGGCGGCGTCGAAAACTCCGTTGGCCGCCCAATCAAGGACCTCGACATGGACCTGCTGATTTGAGGTAACATTCCAGACTTCAAACGGCATGGTTACGGGCGTGACACCGTCGAACAAATCGGCCCCGGAGGAACCTGCGGCGGTGAAACGGATTTCGTAGTCGGCCCGGAAATGTTTGTCCGAACCAACGGCGCTGGACGGCAGGCCAAATGCGACGACCGTCTGGCCGAAGTCGACGTCAAGGGTAAGCGTGGCGCCGGCGCCGCCCTGGGCTGTTTGTGTTTTTGATTCAGCGACACGGTCTCCGTTAAACACAGCCACCCGCATGCCCCGCGCGCTGGGGAAAAATCCGATAAGTGAATCCGGCGCCGAGCCGTTGAAAATTGAATCCGGAACAACACCCTTGTAATCGAACTGCAGCGTCTGGGCCGCCAGAAGCGTGTCCCCGTTTATTGTGTCTGCTGTAAGCGCCCAGTATGTCTGCAGGTCATCTTCGTAAAAACCTACTTTGTAAATAGTACTGCCGGCCAGGGCCGGGTCGAACACCACCGGCCAGATTGCGCCGACTGATGTGTCCGGGAAGACAGTTCGTGTCACGGTTGACCGGGCGGTAAAATAGCCGGCGGGGTTTGTGGAAGGCAAAGCGCGCACGACGTTGCGGTCATGGGCCGGAGCGCCAAATGAGTTTTGCAGCGGGTCAATCGGGACCGCTGTGTCCCCGGCGTCGAATGCCGCCAGTGTGTACCAGTATTCCTTGCCGTTGATCAGACCGGTATCGACATAGCTATGCGTTACCGGGTCTCCCGCGTTTGCGACACGGAAGCTGGCAATCGTTTCGAAATCAGACGGCTGGCAGGCGTTTGAGGTATTCGTTACGGCTTTCCCCCAGGTAATCCCAAAATCAACGCTGCGATAGAGCTTATAGCCCTGGAAGTCCTGTTTGCCGCTGAGCGGATCGACAAATGTTTCTGCGAGGTTGTCCCAGCTCAGATAGACGCGGCCATCGGCGTTGCGCACCGAAAGCGTGGGAGTCGGGGGAGGCAGAGGACCGACGAAGAAATTGTCATAGAGCGTCTGCGCCAGATCGGCGTTGGCCCGGAAATCCGCTTCGTCTTTTCCGGCAATAATAGCATAAACAACCTTAACGGTTTTGCCGGCGGTCAGGTTAATGCCCCTGGTGCATTGGATATAGATCTGGTCGTTTGGCGCCAGCGGCGAATCAAACGCCGTACCGTTGATCATCGCATAGCGCTCCGGGTCCTGATTGAGGTCTTGCGGGAGATTGTCCCATAAATCATTGCGGAATGAGGTCATCCCGATGTTGTCCGGCGTCTGGAGATACTTTGTTCCCATCACTCCGGTCTCGGCGTTCCAGCCGGCGTCGAAGCCGGTCACATCGTATGTCCAGGCCAGGCCGGCGGCGCTGTCAAAGCCAACCATATCATTCAGGCGCCCGTTTTCCGCAGTGGGCGCAAAGAAACCGCCGACGTCATAGTCACAGTAAATGCCGAAGGCAAAATTCGGATAATCTTCCGTGGAAACATTCTTGATATCCAGAACAACAAACAGGAAGTTCTCATTATAGCAAAAATTCCATTGATAAATAGTCTGCGTCAACTCCAGGCCGAGCGCCGGCGTTCCGCGGGCGGCATCATTAAACCTGTAATGTGACTCCTGCAGAGCAATTGGCCCGCCCGGGAAAAACGCGGCGTCTTTGGAGGAATAGACCTGATTATACACCCAGGCTGAACTTTCACTGTTCCACACCCGCCAGCCGAGGGCCGGAGAGTTCACCCCGGCGCCGACAGTGTCAGCCGGGTCGAAGTCATATGTCAACGAATCAGTTGAAAATAAGATATCAAGGGCCTGGGCGCCGGTGCGAAACGACGGCAGCGGCTGAAAGTCGTCGGCGGTATTGGCCAGAACCGTATCACCGATTGAATTAACAGCGCCCATCCAGTATTTTATCTCGGCGATATAACTGTGTTGCGAGTTACGCGGCCATTCTCCTGAAGGAAAATCCTCTTCTGATATATAATTGTACCCGCCGATCAGCCCCCAGTTGTCAACTGTGGTGGCGATATTGCCTTTATTATGCACCACCTGGCGAATCAGCGACGGCAAAACCTGCTGGGGACCCTGTTGCGGGCCTCCGCCCGGGGGTTGTATTGCGTGTTTGCGGCCGCGCGCCGGCGAATCAGATGTCGAAATCAGCGCTATACAAGCGATCGTTAGCGCCAGTTTAACGGAAGTTTGCAGGGCCGTTATCAGGGTCGTCGTCAGCGACATTCCCGGGGCGGGGATGTGCGAGATACTCCCGTTGGAGAATTGTCTCTGTTCAGTATGTCGTTTCATTTCATAAGACTCTTTATCTACCGGCGGCGGTCAATTCGGCCGTGGTGAAAACGCTCAAAGTTTAGCTAAAAGTTCAACTGCATCCCCAGCCGCATCTGTCGCGGAGCTGAATAGTTCTGGGGGTCGTTTACAATCAAGTTGTTCAGGCGCTGTGTCTCATCCGCAGACAGCAACACTCCGCCGTCACGAACTGTTACCCCGTCCGCATTCGGCAATCCGTTCGGGTAAACATTGACGACATTCCTGCGGTTAAACAAATTCTCCACCTCAAAAAATATCGACAGCGAAAAACGTGAATCCCCGAAACGGAAATCTCGATTAAAGCGCGTATCCAGGACCAGGGTGAAAGGCATGCGGAATTCGTTTCGTCCGCCCTGCCGGATTCCTGTCACCGGATTCTCTTTCGTGAACGGCCGGCCGGAGCCATAGCGGGCGACCGCCGATGCGCCCCATGAGCCGGAAAGCGGAATAACACCGAACAATCTGCCCTTCCAGTCATAAGGTGTTCTGACATCCGCGTTTACCACCAGCGTATGGCGCTGATCGAAATCCAGATCATACGGTGATGTCGGCAATGTCGAATCGGACCCAGTAATAATTTCCTCATAAGCAAAACGCGCATCCGAAGAATTGCCGCGAGCAACCATCAGGCTGTAACTGAGCCGGCCGGAAAAATATCTGCTGCGGCGCTTGGTCAAACTGACATCAAACCCCTTGACCGAGGCATAGTCCTCGTTAATAAACCGGGTCACTATCCCATTTGCAGCGCTGAACTGGCCGTCCGTGTGAAACACTCTTCGCGTCGCAGTCAAGTTTCTCAGGTCCTTGAAGTATGCCGTCACACCCAGTACCAGGTCGTTCGAGAGCGCGTGGTCCAGTCCCAGTTCATACGCGATGGTTTTCTGGGGCTTCAGATCCGGATCGCCAACAAGAGGAAATCTACTGTCAATCTCATTGTCCAGATTGGTGAATAGATGCTTAAACAGAGGCGGCTCAAAGAAATGTCCGTAGTTGAACCTGAGAATAGTGTTTTCAGCGACCGGATGAGATATTCCGAGCCGGGGTGAAAGCTGCGATTTCGGCGTTGACTCAAGGTATTCAATCGTATTGATCAAGAATGGATTGACAAAACGGACACGGCTGGAGAAACGATCATAACGCAGACCGGCGTTGATGATGATATCCTGGTACTCGAGTTTGTGCTGGACAAAAGCGTATCCATAGGAAGGATAGTAGTCGAACTTTTCCCCGAAAGGTGTAGGATTGAAAAACTGTTTTTCATCCAAAAAAATATGGTATTTGCGCAGTTCCGCTCCCACTTTAGTCTGGTTACGCTTGTCGATTTGATGAGTCACGCTCAGATTGGCCGAGTTATACTTGGTCGAGCGCAGAGAATACAGTGGAAGAAAATCATCGCCGTAGGTGTAACCGGTGAACCCGTATTCGGGCGCATACTCATAGTTGTCCTGGTGCAGCGTTCCGTTTGCGGGATCATAGGCCCCGGTGATCGGATCCGCCTCAAAGCCAGGCCACTGGTCCCAATACACATCAAATAGATGAGTGGGGGCGATCTTTGTCTTTGTTTCAAAGCGGTTTATGCCGAGTTGAAAAAATGTCTCTCTGTCGTATGCATAGTTTGCGCGCAAGCCCAGAGACAGGGCATCGCGTCGTCTCAATCCGAGGCCGTCCAGGTTCAGGTCGTATGATATGCCGTTGAGATCACGATGATCATAGTCCTCACCCTCGGAGTTGAAGTAGGTCCCTGTTGCGGTGAGTTTCAAATTGGATCTGGGACGGGTAGAAAGTTTTCCGGTGAGTGTCCGTGATTCGGTAAAGCTATGCGGAAGATAACCGCCGTCCCGCAGCCCTTCCGCGGCCACAAAAAAGGTGGTGTTTTTCAAGCCGATCGGATCGAGCGGACCGGAAAAATTCACGCTTAGCGCCTGATTATCGCTGCGTTCAAGCGGGCCAATCTCGCCTGAGAAGCGGTTGTACTTATGGGTGGAACCGTCATACAGTTTTATTGACCCGGTGTAGCGGTCATTCCCTTCGCGGGTAACGGCATTCACCACTCCGGAACCGGCCTCGCCATACTCAGCCGGGAACCCGCCGCTCATCAGGTTAATCTCCTCGAGAAAATGCGGCACAATACGCAACCCGAGAGTGCGGTGGAACGGGTCTGTCACCTGCACACCATCATAGATATAAGTGACCGCCCCGGCTCTGCCGCCGCGCACATGGATATGGCCATCCTGATCAGAGACAGTCCCGGATATATTCAGTAACACGTCATTAACATTAATCGCGTTGGGCAGGAACGCCATTTGCTCGGCAGTGACAATATAGCGTGTGGCAGTCAAATCTTTTTGGACCAGCGGACGGTCTGCCAGGACGATAATCGGCTCCGAGAATTCTGTTTCACGCAGAAACATGCGGACATTGACCGGAGTGGTCAAATCTAGCAATACCCGGGCGTGTTCTTTAGTTACATTCAAATACCCCGGAGCCGTAAACAGCAGAGTGAATTTTCCGGCCGGAACTTCAAGGATGTAGTAATCTCCATCCTCATCGGTCAGAGCGTCAAACGGCGCGCCGACAATTTCCACTTTAACATTCGCAATAGGTAAATTCGTTCGGTCATCGACAGCCTGACCGGCGATTTTTCCGGTCACG
>JADFNA010000066.1 GCA_022563625.1 Candidatus Zixiibacteriota bacterium | reverse complement strand
AGACCCATCTTGCCGGCGATACCGGCCCCGGTCAGCGCTACAGCGGCGATCAGCGCCGGGCCGATTTTATTAAATGTTAAAAAGATGATCGAAAGATTTATGCGCACTTGAATAAGCTGTGTGGCGCCGCTCAAGCCATAAATCGTTATCAGTCCGAAAGCCAGCAGCAGTGAAGAGAACAACCCGAACAGAAAAATCTGCGCCGTCGCACGGCGCCGGGATGCGGCTTCCTGTCCGGCGGCAACTTCAGGATCGGCCAGACGCTGAAACAGGAGCAGATAAATCGGGAACGCGCACAGCTCCAGCCCGACAAACAGCGTTATCAGATCATAGGCGGTGGACAGAAATACAACTCCAACAATAAGGAACAGAATCGCCGCGAAAAATCTGTTCAGGCGCATTGGGTCAATGGCGGCGCTGCCGGGCTGAGTGTCTCTGGGGTGGCGGTAATGTCCAAAAAGTATAACCAGCAAGGCACAGCACAGGATCGCAGTCAATATGACAAAACGCGCGAATGGATCATGCAAAAAGGGATTGCCGTTTCCGGTCCCGAACGTGTTGTTCAATTCGATCCACCCGGCGCAAGCCAGCGCCAAGAGTGACACGAGCCTGGCCCAGGGTGTTGATAACCGGCCCGGCAGGAAGCGGTCCGCCAGCGTTAGAGCGAAACCGGTCACCGCGGGAATTACGGCCGGGGCCAAAACCCACAGATCGTCTCTTAATGAAAACAGGATTGATTCTTGTGTCATGAGCCTTGTTTCAAGAGCCTATTTTAATGAGCCTATTTTCATGAGTCTTGTGTCAACCGTGTTGCGCCGGCGTTTTCATCCCGTGAGTTTCTCTAGCCCTGATCAATTGAAATTGGATTTTCGCCGGCGCTGCCAGTTTTCCGGCGGCCAAATCCCGCCAGCTTGGCAGAGGCAGGCTGGAGCGGCATGGTTGACAACTGCCCCAGGTGTTTTTGGGTGCGCCGATACATGATGTACTTCAGCGCCAAAACTCCAATGAAAAAGGCCAGGAACCCAGCCACTGAAACGCGCAACAGTAAATATCCCACCACAAAAACCAGCGCCAGCGAGACGCTCAAAGGCAAATCCGCCACAGAAATGATGTCCTCACGGGAAACTTTGTTCGGGTCGGCCGATACGCCGTCCAGTCTTACCTCAGCCCTCTCATCAACTGATCGGTTTCGATCAAACAGCGGACGGGCCAAATATGCATACACCAGCGCCAGCAGAGCCAACAGCCCGCCTATCAGATAGCCGCTCATATCAACCGGACGAATGAAATGATTAAAAGACCAGGCGCTGAGTGTTAAGGCGCAGAGCATGACTCCCAGTGACAAAAGCGCGGCAAACGGGGAGCGGCGCACAAACAATCCGTATAATCCGACAGAAAACAGCGCTCCAGAGAGCGTGAGGAAGCGAATGAGTTCTGACATGTTATCGGTCATCATGCGTTCCCGCGGTCCCGCGTACGCTCTGGCCCGGAGATATGTTTCTTGCCCGAGTAGGCTTTCTCCAGAATGAAACGACAACGACCGTAAACATCATAAGCGCGGCGGCAATGACCAGCAGATACTGCCCGCTGGCAAGTTCCGAAAGGGCCTCGGAGAGCGCCGCAGGCGCATCACCCGGCTGTGGCTTCCAGACGGAATACATCCAGACTGGAGTCACAATCATGGTGAAACAGATAAGGATAAACAGGCCGATTGCGCCGTTGGGACTTTTTACCATTGAGATACCAGACGCCCGCTCAGATTCGGAGTTTTTGCGCAGAAAAAAAGTGGAAACTGCCGCTCCCAGGAAGAACTGGACAAGCGCCAGCAGCGCCGGACCTTCAATCAGGAAAAATGACGCGAGAACTACATTTAAGAGAAAGAACGCCAATGCAGCCTTGCGCAGATCAGTTATGGTGACCACGCTAACCGCTGAACTAATCAACAACGCGGCAAAAATAAAAAATCTTACTTCGCTCATCGTTTTTGATCACCTGTTTCGATCTTTCAGACTGCTGATCATCGAATTTCGCGCCACTCTGCCGGGTTTTCCCGTGTCGATTCTATTTCCACCACACATGTACATAATATCGGCCTCGGCGGCTGGCTCGGCTAGCGCCGCGTACCGGCTATTGTCAGCTTTTGATAATGATTGCGTCGATTTCCACCAGAGCGCCCTTGGGCAGTCCGGCGACCTCAACTGCGGCCCGGGCGGGATATGGTTCCTGGAAAAACTCGCCATACACCTGATTGACCACCGCGAAATCCCCTAGCGATTGCAGATAAACTGTGGTTTTGACCACCTCAGAAAGGCTGGACCCGGAGGCCGCTGCAACTGCTTTCAGGTTCTCAAGAGCGAGACGGGCCTGCGCTGCGGCGTCACCGCCGGCGAACTGCTGTGTCTTTGGGTCAATCGCCACCTGGCCGGACAAAAAC
This sequence comes from Candidatus Zixiibacteriota bacterium, assembly GCA_022563625.1. Taxonomy (GTDB): domain Bacteria; phylum Zixibacteria; class MSB-5A5; order GN15; family JACZUZ01; genus JADFNA01. The sequence continues at coordinate 5,106 of JADFNA010000066.1, read as the reverse complement.
ACCATATCCCCGGCGGATTGTTTGACCGCCTGCGAATACGGTCCAATCGCGTTTGGGGCGGCGTCAGTCTGAACAGCCACCTTGCTCATAACACTCTCTCCGTCTGTTTTGTTGGTTTCTTCTCGATCAAAAACACTCCGTGTTTCGCCTGGCGCCAACAACGCAGGAGGCGTTAATGTCGCACAGCGAAACAAAAGTAACGGCCCGCGTGCGGCGATGTCAACCGGCCGGACCGCGGAGTATGCTCTTGATGTAAAGGCGCCGGGCTAGAAAATATCTGTGGTAGACTCGTGGATCATTTCATCAGGGCCAAGCAGGATGATAAACTCACGCAAGACATCCAAATCAAAACCGTTTTTCTTGGTGTTCATGACGCGCAAGACGGCGAATGATTCCATCGCGTTCTGATACACACGCTGGGTAGTCATCGCATCAAAACAGTCAACAATCGCGACAATCTTGCTGTACAGATGCATCTCCTGCAAACCGATACTGTCGGGATAACCAGTCCCTCCCTCGCGCTCATGATGCTCCAGCACAGGCAAATAGCTGATCTCGGGGATCTGGCTTGTCTCGCGCAGGATTTCTACACCCCAGCGCGGGTGTCGTTTCATTATTTCAAATTCACGTGGTGAGAGTACGCCGGATTTGTTTAGAATTCTCTCGGACACCCGAGACTTTCCCACGTCGTGCAGCAACGCGCCGATGCCGAGTTCATGCTGCATTTTCTCAGAGGTGACGCCCAGGCGCTGCCCCAGCGCCAGTGAATAGGCGCAGACATTTACTGAATGGCTGTAGATTGAATAATTGTAACTGGTGATGCGCAACAAATTCAAAAACGCGTCTCGCCCCTGAAGCAGATAGGAAATTGTGCTGTTGACCAGCTTTTCGCTGCGGCGAATGTTTTCGCCGTATGTCGGGTTGGAAAACACATCTTCGATGAGGGATTTACTGGTTTCATACAGAATTCCCGCCTTGCGCAACTGGGGAATATCCGGATCGGCCAAAATTTCCGGAAGATTGGTTTCGAGATAGCGCTGAAACTCGCTTCGCGAACTACCGTCGATATAAAGAATGTTGACGCCTTTGTCAATCAACTTCAACTTGGTCCGCTCGGTGAACGGAAGCTCGGCGCTGCGAAAGAGAACCAATTGTCCATCGAGTTTGACATACAGATCAAAGTTTAGTATCGAATCTAACTTGAGTGATTCAAGGTATATGGAGATAAACTTGCCCGTTCGCGCTCTTGTATGTAGTTGCACCATGTTATTTTGCCCGCCCTCCCCCGAGGAGAGAGTTTCTCATTCTTCTGGTATCGACCAGATAGGAACTATCGATGTGTTCAAACTATGAACAGTTTAGCCGGCCCAAAAGGGCCTCCTATTGTCAATCGGACGTGAAGTGATAATCAAAAAAATCAGGCTCCGGAGGGAGGGCCGGGGCCTGATTTACTACAGAGAAGAGAAGGAGTGAGGCAAAAGTCAGCAGTAACTATTGTTAATACCGTATTCTAACCTCGTAAAAAAGAAAAGGTGCGTCAACCACAGATCTGCGCGGGCAAGACTTCTGTCCCGCACAGTTCAGTTTTACATTTATGAAGTAGTTCTTCATTTCTTTCAGACCTCATTGCCGGTTCACCTCACGGCTGAAAATGCTTGATCCTTAAGAGCACGGTCTCGAGAGATTCATTTATCCGGCTGAGCACTTTTGAGTAGCGCCTGAGCAGTTCGCTGTACTGCCAGCGCATCTGGAACGCCTTTTCCGGGAAGTCGAACAGCTCCAGAAGCGTTGCTTTGCAGATTTCATCTATGTACTTGATGACATAATATGGATACGATGACGCATACGGGTCTTGCGCCTCGCCTTTGCTGAGGCGTTCACGATAGATTTCAATCTTTTCAAGGGCAACTGTGCCAAAACACCAGGGAGTCATTATAACACCGAAGTTTGAACCGTCCATGTAGAAATTCAAAGCCGCTTTGCGGACAACGCTGACAATTATTATGCGGGCGCGGTAATAGGAAAGTGTTTCTGAGTTATCCTGCGGGGTCTCGGCAATCTTGTCCCGCAATATATCCACTTCGCTGTCGCAGCGTTCGTAAACCTGTTCGAGAAAAGTATAGAAATCTTCAAAATACACTTTCACCTGTTCCGAAAGAGTTTCCAGATAAAAGCCGCCGTCATCCTTGCGGACACGAGGCTCCAGCGTAGTCTTCAGTCTCTCAGTTGTAAATCCGCGCTGAAACTTTCCTTCAAGCATTCTGTTCCCTTCAAGCATCATTCAACTTCTCCACACAGCCCTTGCGCAAAGCGAGCGCCCGGGCGCCAGAAAGGAACAACGGCGGCGAGTTAGGACCGGACTGATTGTGTAACTGTAAGCGGGGAAGGCGCTTGAATCGCTGGCTAAGAACTGAACAGGCGGCCCGCGCTGATTTGGCCGAAGTGTCTCAACAGATGATGTGTGAACGTCTCTGCATTCAGGACGGTGGGCATGCAAAACTGTGCATGTGTACCAGGGAGCAAAACGATATACAGCGGATTAACCTGTTTGCTCAGACCATAGTTATGGAAATAATGAGCGCAGACAATGAGGATGGGCATCGGCGCCTCGGCGCAGAATACTCGGCTTGAATAACTTAAGGTGAAATACTCGGCGTAGAAAACTTAGCCAGGATAATTCATTCAGAGACTATTGGACCCAGTCGGCAATAAACACATTTGTCTCGTGCGGAGCGCTGTTGTTGCGGTTGGAGGAAAACACCAATTTTTTCCCGTCATGCGAGAACATCGGAAAACCGTCGAATGTCTCGTTAAAAGTGATTTGCTCGATTTTCAGTGTACTGATGTCGACGGTGAACAAATCAAAATTCCTGCCTTTCGGGTCATTCATGTTCGAGGCAAAAATTATGTAGTTTCCCGAAGGATGCCAGTAGGGTCCGAAATTAGCTTTACCGTTGGCGGTAAGCTGCTTCACATTTGATCCGTCAGCATTGGCGATAAATATCTCCAGCTTGCTCGGGCGAATCAGTCCCTCCTTGAGCAGGCGGCGGTAGTCTTCAAGCTCTTCTCCGGTCGGCCGCGATGCGCGCCAGACAATTTTCTTCCCATCGTATGAGAAAAACGCCCCGCCGTCATACCCGGGTGAGTTTGTTATACGCTTTTGCTGTGTCCCATCCGGATTCATGGTATACAACTCAAGGTCACCGTCGCGTACAGACGTGAAAATAATCTTGTCCCCGGAAATGGAGTAAACACCTTCGGCGTCATAACCGGGAGTGTCGGTCAGGCGGCGGAGATTTGCGCCATCCGGGTCTGCCGCAAAAATATCATAGTCCTTATACAACGCCCAGACATAGCCCCGGCTGTGGTCCGGTTTTGGCGGACAGCCGGCGCCGGCCAGATGTGTCGAAGCATAGATAATAGACTTGCCGTCCGGCGCGATATATGGGCAGGTCGTGACCCCTTTGCCCGAACTGATCATGCGCAGTTTGGATCCATCGCTGTTCATGCGATAGATTGCATCACAACTGCGGCCTTTGGTTGACTGAAAGATCAACTCTGACGCATCTGTTGAGAAATACGCTTCGGCATTTTCCCCTCCAAAAGTAAGTTGAACGACATTTGCCAGATGCGTTTCTCCTTCCATTACCAGTGATGGAGTCTGGTCCCCGGCGGGTGTCTGTTCTGCGTTGGTTTTCGAGGCGGCGATTCCGACAAATAGCGCCACGGCCAGCGGCGCCGAAACTGTGATAAGGCGCCTGCGCGTGGTCAAGAAACATCTCGTCGTCAGTTTTTTTTGCATCGGTTTCCCTCTTTGAGTAATGACTTTTTAGCTTCGGCGGGAAGGTTTAGCCTTCGACCGTACACTCCAGCGCCCGGCGGACATAAACCAGGCGCTCTTCTTCCTTGAGCGCCCCAACATCAATTGTCACTATTGCGTTCGGACTCAACACGAACTCCAGATGACATTCCACCGCCTGGCGCATTCTCTCTATTTCCGGACGGTCAAATTCTTTTCCGCTTTCGTAGTGTAATTCCACTCTCCCGGACTTCATACGGACTTTGTCTATTCTCAGTTGCGCCGCGGCCAGTTTTAACGCTGTGGCCTCAATCAGATTCAGGGCCGCCTGCGGCGGCCTGCCATAACGGTCCGCCAGTTCCTCGCGTATCAATTCCACCTGCGAAACTGATCTGGCCTGGGCCAGACGGCGATAGACATCCACCTTGTGCTGATTAATATCTATATAGTCTTCCGGCAAATACACTTCCAGGTCCGTTTCCAGTGTTGTCGCGGGCAATCCGCGTGTCCCTTCACCCTTGAATTCCGCGACCGCCTCCTCGAGCAGTTTGGAATACATGTCAAAGCCGATTTCGTCAATAAATCCTGATTGTTTCGCGCCAAGCATGTTTCCGGCTCCGCGCAGTTCCAAATCGCGCATCGCCAGCGCGAAACCGCTGCCCAGCTCGGTATGAGACTCGATTGCCTTGAGCCGTTTGCGCGCATCCTCGGTCATCCGCCGATATCCGGGCGTGAGAAGATAGCAATACGCTTGTTCACTCGAGCGGCCAACCCGTCCGCGCAGTTGATACAACTGGGCCATGCCAAACCGGTCGGAGCGGTCTATTATTATAGTGTTGACATTTGGGATATCCAGCCCCGATTCGATAATCGACGTGCACAGCAAGAGCTGCGCCCTTCCTTGCACAAACTGAAGCATCACGTTTTCCAACTGGCGCTCCGGCATCTGGCCATGCCCGACCAATAGCGAAACCTGCGGCAACAGCTTTTCGAGATATTCCTTGACCGCTGAAATCGTCCTCACCCGATTATGAACGAAAAACACCTGGCCGCCTCGATCAATTTCGCGCAAAATCGCCTCACCGATAATATCCGGTGTGAACTCGCTGACGACGGTCGTAATCGGCAGCCGCCCGCGCGGAGCAGAGGCGATCAATGACATGTCACGCGCGCCGGACAACGACATCTGCAAAGTGCGCGGGATCGGTGTTGCCGTCATAGCAATTGTGTCAACATTTGCCTTCATCTGGCGCAGGCGCTCTTTGCTCTTGACTCCAAAGCGCTGCTCTTCATCAATTATTAACAGT
>JADFNA010000065.1 GCA_022563625.1 Candidatus Zixiibacteriota bacterium | reverse complement strand
GGGGCATCATCACAGACATTGTAGATGGCGCCGGGCCGGGGACACGCCATCGACGCCTTAAGCACGGCAACGATATCATCGACATGGACTATCCCCACTGGCACACGACACAGGACACACCGGACAAATGCGACAGCGCCGCTATAGCCGATGTGGGCCGTGTCATCGCCCATGTCGTGTATCAGCGCAGGTAAGATTTCCCGCTGAGGATATTTCGTATATACCGCCGGATCAGGTATAATAGTAACATGGCTTCGCCAATCAGACACAAACAACAGCCACAGCGCGGCAAGAGCAGCCCGATTCAATTACCGCGCGATCTTCCACAGGTTGAGGAATTCGCCAACCAGTTTCTCGCTTCGGGCGGCGACTATGCTGTCCCGCGCGCTGTTATCAACCAATTGGCCCGCGAAACATTGGATTCAACACGGGAAGAACTGCTCAAGAGTTCCGGCCCATTCGCGCTGACCCGGGAAAAACTAAATAGCCGCCTGGGCGAACTCGTTCAATCCTATCAACGGAGCGCTCCCACTCGCGTTATTAATTGCGCAGGCGCGCTGCTCCACACAAACTTAGGCCGGGCGCCATTCAGCGAGCGCTTTATTCGAGATATTGCTCCACAACTGGCCGGTTACAGCAATCTTGAATTCGATCTCATAACTGGAAAACGCGGTAGCCGGGGCGCATTCGTTGCCCGGCAACTGGCAGAGTTGACCGGCGCAGAAGCGGCGCTGATTGTCAACAATTGCGCTGGAGCGCTCTTTCTGTCTCTCAATACTCTTTCCCAAAAAAAAGAGACCATTATCAGCCGGGGCGAGTTGGTGCAAATCGGCGGTGGATTTCGTGTTCCGGACATCATGCGCCGCGCCGGAACAAAGCTGATAGAAGTCGGGACGACAAACATAACGAAACTGCCGGACTACGCTGAGGCGATCACGAACAAAACGGCGCTTCTGCTCAAAGTATCTCTGAGTAATTTCAGCCAGAGCGGATTTGTTGATCATGTTCCCGTCCGCGAAATCAGCGCCCTGGCAAATGAAACAGGATTGACCGTCGTCTATGACCTGGGATCGGGGCTTGCCGCGGACCCGGGACGCGTCGGCCTGCAGGGACAGGAGTCTCTTCGATCAGCGCTGGAGTCCGGCGCTCAGGTAGTTTGCGCCTCAGGTGACAAACTTCTGGGAGGCCCTCAGGCGGGTTTGATTCTCGGTCACAAAAAACCGATTGCCCTGATGCGCAAGAACCCTCTGTATCGAACACTGCGGCCGGACAAGTTTACTCTTACCCTGCTCAGTGAAGTTTTGAATCGTTATTTGGATGGCAGTTGGCGTGAAGACATTCCACTCTGGGAACTGGCCGGCCGGACAGAATCCGAATTGTATCAACTCGGTGAGAAAATTATTTCAGCCGCCGGAGCGGCCGAGAGTCTCATACTCGAGGCAGCCGTCTCACGCTATGGCGGAGGATCACTGCCTGAAGTCGAAGTTTCGTCCTGCGCTATTTCATTCAAAACCGGCTCAATCAAATCAAATATGTCAGCGGCAAAACTCGCCCGTCTGTTTCGTGAACTTGACACGCCGATAATCGGACGTATTGAAGGCGAACGATTCCTTCTGGACTTGCGCGCTGTTCTGCCGGAAGACGAAGCGGCGTTGGCGGCCGGCCTGAAAAACGTTTTGGGCGTTATCGCAATTACTTGACTAAATGATTACATGATTACAATCGGGCTGGCCGGGCATATTGATCACGGCAAGAGCGCGCTGGTCAAACGGTTGACCGGGGTTGATCCGGACCGTCTGCCCGAAGAGCGCGAGCGCGGTATGACAATTGATCTGGGATTTGCCCACTTTAGTCCGCATAACTCAGCGGATTCGTGGACCGAGAGCGGCGCTTCGGATATTTCATTTATCGATGTCCCCGGACATGAGCGTTTTGTGCGCAATATGATAGCCGGCGCAGGCGGAATTGAGGCGGCGCTGCTGGTGGTCGCCGCTGATGACGGATGGATGCCGCAAAGTCAGGAGCATTTTGATATCATGTGTTTGCTCGGGTTACAGCATGGGCTGATTGTTGTCACCAAGATTGATCTGGTCGAGGCGGACTGGGTCGAAACCATCATAGATGATATCAAATCCCGCGTATCAGGCTCATTTCTTGAATCGGCGCCTTTGGTCCCCGTCAGTTCAACCACAGGCGCCGGGTATGACGAACTGGAAAAACGCCTGCTGGAGCTTTCGGCTTCACATTCGGCGCATCATGACATCGGCAAGCCGCGTTTGTTCGCGGACCGGTCATTTGTAATGGCCGGTATGGGCGGTGTGGTCACCGGCTCGATGCGCGGCGGACCGTTTTCCGCCGGGCAGGAAGTGATTGTGTATCCCTCGCGCGCGCGCGGAAAGATTCGCACTCTGCAACGGCATGACACACAGGTTGAGCGTGTCGAATCCGGAGCGCGAGCGGCGCTTTCGTTCACCGGCATCCAGCGCGAAGCGTTAACTCGCGGATCGGTGATTACGACGCCAGACTTGTGCGCAGAGGTTGGCGAAAATCATTTTATTATCGCGCGTGTCAATGTCCTGCCCGATTGTCCGGTAAAACTGAATTCGCGGCGCAAGCTGTCGCTTTTTTTGGGGACATCCGAAACCGCCTGTGAACTCAGGCCTTTTGGAAACTCGACACTCGCGCCCGGCGCAAATGAACTGGCTGCTCTGCGCTGTGAGTCAGAACCGCTGTGCTTTGCCGGGGACCGTTTCGTTCTACGCTTACCCACTCCGCAAATCACTATCGGCGGCGGGACGATACTCGGCTGGCGCAAGCACATGCCGCGCGCAGCAGAGATTGAATCGTTTGAGGCTGCGGCGAAAATACCGGGCGCCGGTGTCACTGTCGAGCCACTCATACGGCTCGAATTGGAACACGTCTTGTTCGCGGCCAGAGAATCGATCGCAAAAAGATCAATTTTCTCTCAGAAAGCCATTTCAGCGGCGTGTGAAAAACTAATTGGTGAGCATGAGGTCAAAACACACGCCGGGAAACTGTATTTGGCGTCACGCGCCAATGCGGCGCTCGATCTGCTCATTACACTGCTCAAGAAAAAGTTTAGCGCTGAGCCGCATCTGGCCGGACTGGCGCCGGATGAACTGTATCACCTTGCGCCACCCGCAATGCGCCTCTCGAGCGGCGATTTTACCAATCTCCTGTCGCTGGGCGTGGCCGAAGGAGCGCTTGAACACGCCGGAGGAAAATACACGCTTCCGGGCCAGGAGATTTCAGTCTCCGGGCAGATCAAAAAAGAAGCCGAACGTATTCTGCGTGAGTTGAATCAAGCGCCATTTACTCCGCCGCTGATTTCAAAACTCGTCGCGGGCGGCAAAAGCTCCCGCGAGGCGCTGGGCTACCTGCTGAACTCCGGCCAGGCGGTCAAAATATCTTCAGACCTGGCCTATAGTAAGTCGGCCTGGCAAAAAACGCTCGAAGTCATTTATCAGCGCCTGAGCGAGGGCGGCGAACTTAATGTCGCCTGGCTGCGCACCAAACTGGACGCCAGCCGAAAATACGCCCTGCCAATCCTTGAGGAAACCGACCGCAGAGGTGTTACCACACGCGAAGGCGATCTGCGCCGCAAAGGTCCCGGATTTGAGTCTTTCTTCGCCGAAATGAAATCTCAGTGAAACCGGGAACACTCTTTTTCGGCGGTGTCGTAGAAACAATGCGCCCCGATCGAGGTCCGGTAAATTCGCTGGCCTACCGCGGAGGCGCCATACTCGCTGTCGGAAACAATCTCGAATCTGATTCAGACTTCTCAAACTTCCGCAAAGTTAATCTGCATGGCGCTGCGTTGTATCCTGGTTTTGTAGATGCGCACACGCATTTCTGCTACTACGCGCTCTCCTTAGATCATATCAACTTGAGCGGTGTGGCATCTCTGCCTGAGGCGCTTAAGAAGATTAAGGTTCATACTGAGAACATTGTTTCGCAAAACTGGATTGTCGGCGGTGGTTTGCAAGTTGAGCTGTTTACGGAACGCCGCTGGCCGGCTGCCGCAGACCTGGACAGTGTTTCGTCCGTCCGTCCGGCCGTCATATACTCACATGACCAGCATTCGCTGTGGGTCAACAGCGAGGCGCTCCGCCGCGCCAAAATAACCCGCCGCACACCCGATCCAGCGGGCGGCAGGATAGAGCGCGGCTCTGACGGAACACCTTCGGGCATTTTGCGTGAGAACGCGGCGTATGATGTTGTGCTAAAGCTTATTCCCGAACTGACTGGCGCCGAAAAGAAGAAGCTGTATGCCCGCGCGCTCAAAAGCGCCTATGCAAATGGAGTCACCGGCGTCCACTCATTCGACACAGGTTCACGTTTTGATTTTTTGGTCGAGAGGGCAAACGCCGGTAAACTGGGCCTGAGGGTGAATTTCTATATTAACACATCCGACCTTGAGCGCGCGAGTCGTGTCCTCGGCCAGGCGCCTGCCTATGGTTTCGGCGATGATTTTTTTAGAATCGCCGGAGTGAAGTTTTTCGCTGACGGTTCACTGGGATCAAAAACCGCCTTGTTACATCAACCGTACTCGAAATCACGAGGTTCATGCGGTGTTGCAGTCAAATCGCACACAGACTTGACCGTCCTCGCGCGGCGCGCGCAAAAACTAGGTTTGCCCTGCGCGATTCATGCTATCGGAGACCGGGCAGTGACGAATGTTATACGCGCCCTCGCAAAAGTAGCGCCGCCGTGTGGCGCCCGGCATCGCATTGAGCATGTGCAAATGGTCCGCCGCACAGACATTCCAGCGCTTAAGCGTCTGCGCGCGGTGGCCTCAATGCAGCCACAGCAGCTACCGGGGGACGTCGAATCAATTCATGAGCTGTGGGGCGCCAGAGCTCGTAATTGCTATTTATTTCGCACAATGATCGAGAAAGGCATTCCGCTGGCGTTTGGCTCAGATGTCCCAATTGAGCCGCTCGATCCGCTGGCGGGAATCCGAGATGCGGTTTATCGCCGTTCGAGAATCTCCCGCCGGATTCTCAACCCCCCCGAGCGCATAACCGCCCTGCAGGCGGCCAGGGCTTTCACGGCGGGTCCAGCGTTCGCTGCGGGCGAGGAGCGATATAGCGGGGCGCTTCTGCCGGGATACCGGGCGGACCTGGTCATTCTCTCCGGGAACCCGCGCGGCATATCTCGAAAACAATTGTCAGAGTTGCATATCGCAGCTACCATCCTGAACGGTAAATGCGTATACTCAGATGGCGCGTTGGATTTGGACAGCTAAGCGCGGCATCACTCATTGAATGGGGAGCGGGTATGTTATCATTATATACATCAGCTTTAACATCATCCATAACTTCACCAATTCGATTCAAACTCTTCAGTATTATGTTTTTCTCCGGGTTGATCTCACTCTATTTCCTCAGTCCCGTTTTTTCGCAAGAGGGAACAGACACCCTGGCAGAGTCCACGACGGCGGTGGACACGTCGGAAACTTCATCCGTCGTCGAGCCGTCCCTAGTCTATTTGCTTGATCTTGAAGAGGCGATTGGGGTGGTGACTGCCAAGCGCATCGTTGAAGCGATAAAGCTCTCCGAGGAAGATGGGGCCGAGGCTCTGGTGATCATGCTGGACACACCCGGCGGATTCACCGCCTCGACCTGGACCATCAACAAGGCGATTCTCAACAGCCATGTCCCGGTTATTGTGTATATCGGCCCGGCCGGTTCGCGCGCAGGCTCAGCCGGGGTGTATATCACCTATGCGGCGCATATTGCGGTCATGGCGCCGGGGACTAATATCGGCTCGGCCCATCCGGTGAGCGGCGGCGGCGAAGAAATCGACTCGGTGATGAATGAGAAGGTCACCAACGACGCAGTCGCTTCAATTCGCGCTATGGCCAAAAAACGCGGCCGAAACGAAAAGTGGGCCGAGAGCGCAGTGCGCGAGTCGGTCAATATCACTGCGCATGAGGCTGATTCGCTGGGTGTTGTGGATCTGCTCGCCGACTCGCGCGAAGAACTGTATGAAAAAATCGACGGTTGGGAAGTGGAGACTCCGATCGGAAAGAAGAAACTCAATCTCAGCCATGTCAACGAAGTTGAACTGCATCTCACGTTTATAGAATCGATCCTGCGGCTGATCTCTTCACCGAACATCGCATTTCTCCTGCTGTCTATCGGCGGGCTGGGAATAATGATGGAGATTTACAATCCGGGGTCGATCTTTCCCGGTGTTGTTGGTGTAATCTGCATGATTCTGGGGATGTACGCCATGCAGACGCTCCCGATCAACAGCGCAGGAGTGGCGCTGATGATTTTCGCTATCATATTATTCATAGCTGAGATCAAGATCACCAGCTATGGTTTGCTCACGGTAGGAGGGGTGATTTCATTGGCTTTTGGAGGCATGATGCTGATTGACTCGACCGACCCGTCTTTACGGGTTGATCCGTCCCTGATCTGGACGATTTCAATTTCTATCGGGTTAGTCATGGGTATCCTCATCTTGCTTATCGTCAGGGCGCGCAACAAACAGGTGGCGACAGGTTCCGAGGGCATGGTCGGTGAAATCGGCGAGGCCAGATCAAATCTGGCGCCGGAGGGCATGGTTCACGTCTGCGGAGAACTGTGGAAAGCGCGCAGTTCCGAGACAATTAACAACGGCGAAAAAGTCGTTGTCACAGAAGTTCATGGAATTCATCTGATCGTAAAGAAATCCACCTGATTGAAAAATATGCAGTTAGTGATAATCGGATATGGAATTATCCACTAGCCCCGGCAGTCTCTGTCGCGGTTGAAAGGAGTCTGATATGCCTCAATCATTTTTCACAATTTTCGCGCTTGGTTTCCTGGCGATATTTTTTCTGTCCCAGGCCCTCAAAGTCCTCCGCGAGTATGAGCGGGGAATCGTTTTCCGCCTTGGCCGCATCATCGGTGTCAAAGGTCCCGGCTTGATCATACTCATCCCGATCATTGATAAAATGGTGCGGGTAGATTTGCGCACAATCACGTTCGACGTCCCGCCGCAGGATATCATCACGCGTGACAACGTCTCGGTCAAGGTCAATGCCGTGCTCTATTTCCGCGTGCTTGATCCGCAAAAGGCCATTCTCAATGTCGAGAACTTCTTTGAGGCCACCAGCCAGATTGCGCAGACAACACTGCGTTCGATTCTTGGCCAGTTTGAGCTGGATGAACTGCTCGTAAACCGTGACAAAATCAACGAACAGCTCCAGACAATCATAGACGAGCAGACCGAACCGTGGGGGGTGAAAGTGTCTGTGGTTGAGGTCAAGAATGTTGACCTGCCGTCAGATATGATCCGCGCCATCGCCAAACAGGCTGAGGCCGAACGTGAGCGTCGCGCAAAAATTATTCATGCCCAGGGCGAAGCGCAGGCGGCAGAGAAATTAGCTGAGGCCGCCGATATAATTGCCAAGAGTCCGCTGGCGCTTCAACTGCGCTATTTGCAGACGCTGACTGAAATCTCGGTCAATAACAGCAGCACGGTCATTTTCCCCCTGCCGATAGAGCTGCTCAAACCTCTGATGGGCCTGGAAGCAAAATCGGGGTCCAGTGGTTCGTA
>JADFNA010000064.1 GCA_022563625.1 Candidatus Zixiibacteriota bacterium | reverse complement strand
GTAGCCGTCATACCTCCTATATCGGACTGCCGGCTTCGTCGATGAAGCTCCTTTATCGATTACATATCAAGCTACCCCTGGGCGGGTCTGACAGGAAGAACCTGCCAGGACGATCCAATTCACCCTGGTCAGGTTGGTATGGGTCGATCGACCTTTATAGGAACTTCATACTCAAGTCGACCCGCGACACGGCCGATCTTCATCGGGCAAATCCCCACTTGAAGGAGCCTAGGAAATGTGAAAGAAACTATTTGCGGTCGTTGTGGCCGCTTTCGTGACCGGTCTGATTGCCGCTTCGGCAGCCAGCCTGGGCGGAATCAACACGTCAGACTTGGGTGCCGATGCAGCGGTCGTCGCATCCTGTGACACCGTCGGCGGAGTTGACGCTGACTATGCCAATACAATCCCCGGCGGGGACGGCTCCGGCGTGAAGATAATTGACATTGAAGGCGGCTGGCGCACGACCCACGAAGACCTTTCCGGCAATCCGCCATTTGTACAAATGGGCGGACAGATCCCAGACCTGAGCTGGCGCAATCATGGCACTGCCGTGATGGGAGAAATTATGGGTGTCGTGAACGCTACCGGCATTCGCGGTATCGCCCCGGCTGTGCAGTGGGGGTATTCTTCAATTGCGGGCAATTCAACGTCTAATGCGCTTAACCTGGCCGGAGGAGCGCTCTCTCCGGGTGATGCCGTGTTGATTGAACTGCATACCCCCGGACCGCATTTCAATTTCCAGTCCCGCGACGACCAGCTCGGTTATGTGGCAATGGAATATTTCCCAGCTAGTTTTGCCGCGATTGAACAACTTTCCGCCGATGGAATTATCGTCTGCGAGGCCGCAGGTAATGGCGCCGAAAATTACGACGATGTCCTCTACGGCCAGTTGTTTGACACGACATTTCGCAATTCACGCGCGATTATGTGCGGCGCCGGGGCCCCGCCCAGCGGCGCTTTCGGGCAGGACCGCGCGCGCTTGAGTTTTTCAAACTATGGTGAACGGGTCAACCTGCAGGGTTATGGCCGCGGAGTAACCACCCTCGGTTACGGCGGCCTGTTCAACGGCGGCACCGAAGATAGTTGGTACACGCAAACATTCTCCGGCACATCATCAGCTTCTCCTATCGTGACCGGGGCTGTGTTGGCTATGCAGGGAGCGTTCAAAGCGGCATTCGGCATCCCGATGGACGCCGACGAAATGCGCACGATTCTGTCGGCGACAGGCTCTGTCCAACAGGGGAACACCTCACAACATATCGGACCGCGTCCGAATCTTCAGGCGGCATTCGACGAGGTACTCGGGGTGGCGATGACGGCAACGAACGACTTCGGCCTGGCTCCGCATACGGTGGATTTTGCCGGCCTGTCCAGCAAAACCGTTAACACCTGGTTGTGGGACTTTGGTGATGGCGCAAGTTCGACACTCCAGTCACCTTCACACACCTATGACTCGGGCGCTCTGTATGACGTTTCATTGACTATTCAAGCCGTCGAAGGCGATTTTTCGACCACGCGCTTTGGTTTCGTGGCAGTCGTAGCTGACACGATCATCGGCCCTTCGGCTGAAGGGGCCCCGGGAGATCAGGTGCGGATTGATGTCTATGCCCGCAACACCCTGCCGACATTTCAAATTAAGGTCCCGGTGTCCTACGCCGGCCCGCTGGGACTGACGCTCGAGTCAGCCAGTGTCATCGGACTGAGAAGCTCGGGAATGAATCTGGTCCTGATCAGTACTAATCCGTTCAGCAAAGACGCCACCTACACAATCACTGCCCCGAGTTCAGGGACCGGGTCATATCTGCCGGCCGGTACCGGGCCGTTGCTTAGTCTGTTTTTCAACATTCCCAATGGGGCGCCCACTGACTCAAACCTGATCTCATTCGCCGGTTGGGGTCCAGACCTGCCCACCATGGTCACCGATTGGGGTTCATACAATCCGCCTACAATCGCCGCTACAATCTCATTGGCCTGCGTGAAAGCGGGCGACGCCAACGGTAGCGGTGGGATAAATATCGCCGACGTGACGTTTCTTATTGCCAGAATATTCGCCGGAGGGATGCCACCCAACCCCCTGGCTCTGGGTGATGCGAACTGCGACACGTCGGTCAATATCGGCGACATCACCTTCCTTATCGCGAGGATATTCGCCATGGGTCCGGCTCCCTGCGCCTGTGCGCCGTAGGAGCATCAGAAGGCGACGGGGGATAGAGGTCAACTTTCAATCAGGGGTGGTAAAGCCCAACAGCCAAAGAGACATTGATTTAGCTGTGAACTTAGAAGATCGGATTGTGTTAGTGAAAATGGAGGCTGATAGCATCTACTGATTGATGTCCAAAAGAGAGACAAAAATTGAAACAAGGGTGGAACTTGCCCGCTCAACTTCGATGAGGTATGTTGCGTTTGAGTGAGCGAGAGGGGGAGTTCGGAGATACGGACCCCCTGAAGCAGCGAATCTGGCCGCCTGCGCATTGAATCCAGATTACAGACACCCTCGCTCAGACTCGGCAGAGAACAGGTCGAAGAAACTAATATCACCGGTAAGAGAATAACTTTAAGCAACTGTTAAACTGTAGCTGGATTGTCATTAGACTATCTGAAAGGCAAAGATGAGCAAAAAAGCGTTTTCTGTAGTCTTAACCGCTATCATCCTCTCCCTCTTTCTCTCTCATCCTCAAGAAGTCCAGGCGCGGGCAAAACTTGATAGATCGGAAATGTCCCAAATGACCAGTCTGGGACGCCTTGCTGATCCTCCATTTGTATCGATGGGCTGTCACACCGTCGGTAAGATCTCCATGTCCGTAACCAATCAGGGCACTTTTGGGAACGGCTTTGCCGGAGTGTTGGAATGCCCCGACGGCAGTCCGGCGCCTTCGACTATCTATCCTATCAATTCTGGAGTCGATTATCTGTTCGCGGGCGCGTTCTGGATTGGCGCGATTATCGGCCGGGACACACTTGTTGCAGTCGGGGCCGATGGGTGGCAAATCGGCATTAGTGAACTCAACCCCGCCGGATTCGAGGACCAGATTAACAATGGTGAGCAGCTAATAATCCGATCCATCAGTGATCCAACCGACCCTGAGTTCGCCCTCGCGCTGTCAGAGCAGGATATAACGTTCGTATATTTTGACACGCTGACTCAGGGCGTGCAACCCGACCAGTTCGACAATCGCCCGCATCGGCCGCTCGGAGTCAAAATCCGTCAGACAAGCTACGCCTGGAGTTACAGCTATGCTGAAGACTTTGTCCTCTTCGATTTTAAGATCACCAACATAGGCCGTAATAGGTTAGAAAAAGTCTATATGGGTATTTATGTCGATGGGGATGTTGGGCATTCCGACGAAGCGACCATCCACGTAGACGATATTTGCGGCTTTAAACTTTCTGTTGACCAGTTGCAATTTGAAAACACTCAGTGTCAGTTTGTTGACACTATCCGCATCGCGTGGCTGGCGGATAATGACGGGAATAATCAGTCTGTGGATTTACCGGCGACCAGCACGAAAGACAAATTCACCCCGGAGGACCCTGTTGCTGTAGTAGGCACACGTGTTGTGCGCACGCCGTCGGATTCCCTGGAGTTCTCCTTCAACTGGTGGGTCTCAAACGAAAATGTAGCGCTCGATTTCGGCCCTCGACTCAAACATTCGGACTCAGATCCGTTCCGTGACTTCGGGGGATTTCTGGGGACCCCGGAAGGGGACAGAAACAAGTATTACATTATGCGGCATGAAGAGTTCGACTACGATCAGCTCTTCAGCGCGGTGGACCTGACTTCTGAAGGTTGGCTGCCGCCCGCTTCGCAGGCCGGCGACATTTCTGATGGGTTTGACACACGCTATCTTCTCTCTTTTGGGCCATTCACGATTTTCCCCGGAGAAGAACTGCCCATCACTTTCGCCTATGTCGCAGGAGATAATTTTCATGTGCATCCTCTGAACAAGAATAATCTCTTTAATCCTCTAAACCCGGATGCCTTTGCCAGCTCTCTGGATTTCACTGATCTGGGGATTAACGCGCAATGGGCCTCCTGGATTTATGATAACCCCGGTGTTGACACTGACGGTGATGGCTTCAGAGGAAAGTTTCGTGTGTGCGTCAATGACTCATCGGCCACTGGCACAATCGTAAGACCGGATACCTTTTTTGCCGATGACGGCGTCACAATTGATTCAATCGTAGAGGTAATAGACACCTTCTTTATCGATGTTGACACCATATTTTATGAAGGCGATGGGGTACCTGATTTTCTGGGCGCCAGCCCGCCGCCAGCGCCGATCGTCAGACTTGAACCTTCCCCGGGCCAGATTACCGTCCGCTGGAACGGTTTGCGCTCGGAGACGACACCGGACCCATTCAGCCTTAATCTGGATTTTGAAGGATACAGAGTGTATGTCGGTTTAGGCAATCGCGTGACCGACATGACCCTTGAGTCCTCTTACGACCGGGAGAACTATACCAGGTTCTTCTTCAATGAAAGCACAGAGTTGTGGAAAGTCGCCGGTACCCCCCAAACACTGATTGAAATTCAGGACCTGTATGTAAATAAAAACCGCTCTTACGATCCGATGATTAATGGAATAGACAACCCGTTGCGTGTCGGAGATTCACTATTTTATTTCATCACTCAGGACTGGAACCGCGGCGACCTGTCAGACACTTCGGAGATTTTCAAACCTGTAAAATATCGATACAACCTCAATCCGGACAGCTCAATTATGCTCGACACTCTGCGCAACCCGGATGGATCAATTCAACTCGACAGTTTCGGCCAGCCGGTCACTGTCAAGAGCGCGACACCGTTTCCTCATAATTTATTTATCGACTCTGCATTTACGGCCGATACATTTTTGGTCAATGCCGCCACCGGCGACACCACCTGGTATATCGGCGGCGAACTAACGGAGGACGGCAGGCATTTCAAGTACTTCGAATACGCCTATGAACTCGAAGGGCTGCTGGCTTCGCGAACGTATTTTATTTCGGTAACGGCGTTTGATTTCGGCGCCCCTGCATCAGGGTTGGACGCGCTTGAAACCAGCCCGCTGTTTAATCTGGTCTCCGAACTTCCGCAGAATCCGACGAGCGTTATCGAAGCTCAAAAACTTGGCGTAATCGTTTATCCGAATCCGTATAGGATTGATGGCCTTTACCGTGAAAGCGGATTTGAAGCGAGAATCAACCCGCTGAACCTGAACGCAGAACGCACTCGCGCGGTGAATTTCACCAACCTTCCGGCAAAATGCACGATTCGCATTTTCACCCTGGATGGCGACCTGGTGACTGAAATAATGCATGATGAAGTCCCTGATTCTCCGGGAAGCATGCATGCCATCTGGTCGCTGGTGACCCGCAACAACCAGGCCGCCGCCAGCGGTATCTATTATTGGTCGGTCGAAGAACCCGGCGGCAGAGTACAAACCGGTAAACTTGTGCTGATTATGTAGTGGAAAGTAAACGAATTTGCAACAGCCCCAAAAAACTCCGTCCCGTCTTCGTGCGACGGGGTTTTTTGCTTAAAATCACTATTTTAGTAGGTGTGTGCGGTGGCCTTTAGAAACTCAAGACAACAGCGGTATGGGAGCAAAGGCAATCCCTTGCGAGCGCTTAATCTGCGGCTGATCGCGCTGGTCCTTGCCACATGCCTGCCCGCCTCTAACGCCGTAAGCGGCGAAACGCCTTCTCAGGCAGAAATCACGGCGAAACTTGCCCATCTGCGAAAACCGGCTCCCGGTGAATCGTTCGCCAACCAGGGCCGGGCGCTGCGTATCGCCGCAGGCCCAAATACACAGGTGGCGACCCATAACATCGGCAACATTCAAGTCGGCCACACAAATCTGGGGCAATTCGGAACCGGGTTTATTGGCGCAACGCTCGATCCCATTACCGGAGAGGCGTTGCCTTCTTGCATTTTCCCGGCCAACAGCAGCCTTAATCATCTGTATATTTCAGCGTTCTGGATTGGCGCTATCATCGGACGCGACACACTCGTTTCCAGCGGAGCGGATGACGGCTTTCAAGTGCATGAATTCTGGCCTGGAGAGCAGGATGAAATTGTTATTCGTTCAATTATCCCGACAGACCGCTTTTTTTCACCGGCAGCAGTTTCTGAGCAGGACATTATTGCGACATATTATGACACGCTCAGAGAAACCGGAATAACATTTCAGGACTTCATCGACAACCGGCCCCATATTCCGTTGAATATCAAAATCAAGGAGCGCTCGCTGCAGTGGAGTTATGATTATGCTGGTGACTTTGTGCTTTTCGACTACGAAATCACTAACATCGGACACCGGAAACTCGAAAAAGTTTATATGGGTATTTATGTCGACGGTGACATTCATCATCTTTCTAAGGTGGGACTGGACGCCTTCGGTGATGACCTTTGCGGGTTTCGCAGGACCATCGACGCCGAATGCGGCTTCGTTGACACAATCAATATCGCCTATGTGATGGACAATGATGGCGATCCGTCGGGAGAGGCGTGGGACAAAACGTTTTCAGTCCGCAGCGCCGCCGGAGTGCGCTTGGTGCGCACCCCCTCTGACTCGCTGATATTTTCTTTCAACTGGTGGAGCGCGGCGCCGGGACCGGACTTTGGCCCGCGTAAGGCGGAGACTGCCGAGACGCCGTATCGTGACATGAACGGATTCATCGGCGCCCCGCACGGTGACCGCAACAAATACTACATCATGAGTAATCAGGAATTTGATTATGATCAAATCTTCGCTGCAGTGAATCAAACCAGCGAAGGCTGGCTCCCGCCCGCCCAGGGTTCACTGCAATTCGCCACCGGCGGCGATCCTCGCTATCTGCTGTCGTTTGGCCCATTCGAGATTTTTCCCGGCGAGACGTTACCAGTCACGTTCGCCTATGTCGCCGGAGGAAAAGTCCACACTGGCGCAACTGATTTTGAACTGTTGCTGGCGCCCTCTCCTCTGCAGCCGGAAGCTTTTCAGGAGAGTCTGAATTTCAAAGAGTTGGGTACGAATTCCCGCTGGGCATCGTGGATTTACGACAACCCCGGAGTGGATACCGATGGCGACGGGTTCCGCGGCAAATTTCGTGTTTGTGTGCTTGATTCTAACTCCTATGGCTTCAGCTACGACACATTTTATAATGATGATTCAAGCGCAATTGATTCTATCATTCTTGATTCTTTCTATGCTGAGGTTGACACAAACTATTATGAGGGTGACGGAGTGCCAGACTTTTTGGGGGCCTCTCCCCCGCCTGCGCCGGTGTTGCGCGTAACGCCGGAAATTGGACAACTGACAATTCGCTGGAACGGATTTGCATCAGAAACCACTCCCGATCCGTTCAGCAATATCGTGGATTTCGAGGGATATCGGGTATATACCGGGAGAACAAACACGCGCGCAGATTTTACGCTGCAAACGTCTTATGACATAGAAGATTACAATCGCTTTGTTTTTGACCGGACTAGCGACGGGTTTGAGCTTGTTGATGCGCCGTTTTCGCTGGCCGAGTTGCAAGCTTTCTATGGCTCAACTTTTAATCCGCTAGACTACGGGATTGATAACCCATTTGTCTATCAGCCTCCCGGGGCCGCCGCAGATACGACTTATTATTTTACCAAACAGGCTTGGAACCACGATGAGTTAAATGCACCGGGAACAATTGAA
>JADFNA010000063.1 GCA_022563625.1 Candidatus Zixiibacteriota bacterium | reverse complement strand
CGCGAACGGCTCGGCGCGCTGCGCTCTTGAACGGGGGCAGGCCGACCGGGCGCCACTTTCTGCAAAAGATATTGACGGCATACTCGCTGACCAATCCGAAGCAGGCGCCCCGGCTCGGCGAGAGATTGCCTCGGCGCTGGGTTTCGCTTCAGGTGGCCATCCGCTTCTGATGTCGTTTCGACGCCTCCTGAAGGATAGTGACAGTCAAGTCCGCAAAAGAACGATATCCAGCGCCGCGCTATTAAAACGCCGCGAATATATTCCAGATTTGCTGAGGCTCCTAGCGCAGAGTAAATTGCGCTCGTCGATTACCGATTCGCTTGTGTCATATGGCTCTATTATACTGGGCGCCTTGCGCGATACCCTGGTCGATTCCCAAACAGATATTCTGGTTAGATCACATCTGCCAAGAATAATCGCGCTGATCGGTGGACCCGAGGCCCGCCAGACACTTTTAAGTCAGGTCTCTATTAATGATATTAGTCTGCGCTACAGTGTGATTAAGGCGCTCGGGACACTGCGGCGTCGTGAACCGGAACTGGGCTTTGATGAAACTTTTGTGCGTGAAGTATTGAAAAGCGAGGCGCGCGAGTATTATTTGCTAACAGCGCATATTCTGGCGCAGACTGCCGTAAATGGACAGAGAGAGGGGGCTGAATTTCTTGTCAGGACGCTTAAAGACCGCAGGCGCCTTCGGGTTGAACAAATCTTTCGTCTCAGCGGGTTGATCTATCCACAACAGGACATGGTTCGGGCATTTTATGGACTCACCAGCGCTTCATCCAGCCTTCGCGCCGGCGCTATCGAGTTCTTGGATACTATTTGGATTCATAGTGAAAATGAGTTATTATTCGGTATCCTTGAGGGAAAAAACATCATTGTCGTTGGAAAACTCTTGGGTATCCCGGCGTTTAATAGAGACGATTCAATCAAGGAACTTCTAGCCGGGTCTGATAACTGGCTGGCCGCCTGTGCGGCGAATGTCGTCAAAGAAGAGCTACTTGCCGGACATGGAGTGAAACTAAAAGAGCGTTCAAGCAGTTCATATCGAGCGCTAAGCGAGACAGCCCAAAGCGCGCTTGACGCTGTCGGTGCTTAGACCACAACACCCTGAAAGGCGCTACCATGACCATATTGGAAAAAACATTGGCGTTATACCAGGTCGAGCTTTTTAATCAGATTCCAACCGAGGCTCTTTCAGTAATAGCCACGCTTGCCGAGGAGGAAGCGTTTGACTCTGGTGAAACGCTATTCAATGAGAACGATCAAGCAGATTCACTTTTCCTAATCGTTAGCGGGGCTGTGAAACTGGATCGCGGTGGCGAATCCATTTCAACTCTCGGCCCCGGTGATGTCATGGGAGCCTGGTCGCTGCTTGATGTGGAAGCCCGATTGGTGACTGCCACTGCTGTTGATACCGTACAGACACTGGTAATTGAGCGTGATCCATTCTTTGAATTGATTGCTGATTATCCTCTTATAATTCAGTCGATAATGCGCTCTTTAGCCCAGCGGTTACGGCGTCTGATTCGGCCACTGGAACGAGAGCTGGGACAGCATGTGGGCAAGTGAGAGACAAAGTGTTGAGCCGCTCGCTTGACAGACGACCGCGATGCAAATACTCTGCATTATGACCAATTCCGAAACATATTACGCTCACAAACGAAGACAAGTGAGAGGTCGCAAATGAAAACTAATGGACGCCCGCGAATCTTAATTGTAGATGATGAAGAAATGATACTTTCATCACTGCGCTCCTTTTTCAGTTTTGAGACAGATTATGAGATTATCACGTTTACCTCGTCACAGGAGGCGGCCACCTACGTCGAAAAAGAGTCAATCGATCTGGTGATCTCTGATTTTCTCATGCCAGAGCTTGACGGTATTGCGTTTTTGGCCAAAGTTAAAGAATCTCAACCGATGGCCACCAGAGTTCTTTTGACGGGCTTTGCGGACAAGGAAAACGCAATCAAAGCAATCAATGAAGTCAGCATATTTCAATATATCGAAAAACCCTGGGAAAACACCCGCCTGAAATTGATCGTGGAAAACGGCCTGGAACGCAGTTCTCTGCTCAAAAGAATGCAGGAAATAGCCGCGGTAAAAATGGATTTGATCAAAGCTCTCATCTAAATTCCCCGCTAGCGCGAATTGACACACACTATTCCGGGCGTTGTATATATGGGCTATTCAAGAATACATGATTGGTTCTGGATGGGGCCAATTGCGCCTCTAAGAGCTGAACGTGACCCGGCGTTTCGTGAAGAAGTCCGGCGATTAAATGTAATCGGGATGCGCCTGGCGGGGTCTCTGGCGGTGCTCGGTCCGCTGTTCAACATCATGGCGAATCTAGCGCTGATGGGAAAGACGCCCGTGCTCTGGGGAGCCGAACCAGAAAATTCGCTGGCCATCGCCGGCGATTCGGTTATTATCCTCTTTGGAATAATCATTCTCGCAGCTTCCTTTTTTGCTTTCGGTTCGCGCTTCGGCCGGACCATAGGCAGTGTCTCAGCCGGTATTATGTTTCTGGCAACTATGGCGGAGCATATTTCATCCGGCGTATCGCAGGCCTCTCCCATTGGAGACGGAATGATCTTTATCATCTTAATGCTGGTTGTCTCCGGCTGTATGCCAATGCGCCTGTGGCACACATTTTCGTTTGGTTCGGCGCTCATCGTCGTTTACTTCATTTGCATCCTCAACCTTCCTGAAGTATTTGGCGTGGCTGCTATCGACCATTCTGGTCAAGCTCTGGTTTTTATGACAATGATCACTCTCTTCAGTTCCGGGATTAGCGCGCATATTTATAATAGTCACTATCGTCTCTGGCTTTCACGCAAAGAAGAAGAGTCACTGCGCCGTGAGACAGCCATATCTGAGGATAAATACCGTTCATTATTTGAAGATTCCACTGACGCAATTTTTGCCATTGATAACAACTCATCCAAATTCATCGAAGTCAATCACGCCTTTGAAGAACTGTTGAACCGGACGGCCGAAGAGCTCTATGATCTCAACTTCCTAGAAGTTATTGCTCCAGAGGACCGTGACATGGTTGCTGATAACAGGCGTCGCCGGGCGGAAGGAGAAGATATTCCTTGGCGCTACCCTTTGAAAGTCATTCGCAAAGGCGCCCCAGAACCCATCATTTGCGATTTAACTGTTCACAAAGTTGGTGACTCCAGAACATCCATGGGCGCCCTGCGTGACATTACAGATGTTGTAAAAGCCAAAGAACGTGTAGAAAGACTCGCGCATATACCGGAGGAAAATCCAAATCCGGTTATACGCTGTGATTATGAAGGCAAAATCACGTACATGAATCCAAGTGCGAAGAACCTGACCGTTAAACTGGGTGTGCCGGATTCTTCTATAGAAGAGCTGCTACCGGGCGATTTTGTGCAGGAGGTCCAGAGGTCGATCGACACCGGTGAGACGATAATGTTCCACCTGCATAGAACGCAAGAACATACATTTTCGATCACGTATAATCCGCATCCCGATGCCCGTGAAGTGTACGTCTGGATGATGGACATGACCGAAACTGTTAACGCTTTCGACAAAATTCGTTCGTATGCCGAAGAGCTCGAGTCCAAAAACCGCGAGATAGAGGAAACGCGAATTCAGCTTGTGCAAAGCGAGAAAATGGCGGCTCTGGGGAACCTTGTCGCCGGAGTGGCGCATGAGATTAACACCCCACTGGGGGCGATCAACTCAAATGTTGATATTTCTGAGCGCGCGCTGAAAAGTATTAATGAACTCATCCACGCCGGAAACTGCAGCATGACAGATGAAGTGAGGGCCAAAGCTGATAAGACAATGGCAATTCTGCGTGATATCACCGTGACCATGCATGTAGCCGTGGAACGGATAGTCGAGATTGTGCGATCGTTGAGAAACTTTGCGCGGCTTGATGAAGCCGAGAGAAAGCCCGCCGATTTGCATGAGGGCATTAACAGCACTCTGACTCTCCTGGCGTACGAATTCAAGAACCGTATCACAGTTGAGAAAGACTACGGTGACCTGCCTCTGGTTGATTGTTTCCCAAATCAACTGAACCAGGTATTTATGAATATCCTCGTGAACGCTTCACAGGCTATCGACAGCAAAGGCACAGTTACGATCAGGACCTCTGTCGATAAGAGCGCTGTAAAATTGCAATTCATTGATAACGGGACGGGAATCAAGAAGTCTGATCTGCGGCGAATTTACGATCCCGGGTTTACCACCAAAGGAGTCGGAGTTGGTACCGGCCTGGGACTGTCAATAGTTTATCGGATAATACAGCAGCATAACGGCGCAATTGATATCCGGAGCGCGTTGGGCGAAGGAACTACAGTTACAGTGACAATTCCTGTCGCAGGGTGATTGGATCGTACAATGACTCAGTCAGCCAACTACCAACCCGCTTCGAGTCTCAGATTGCGCGGACCCATATTATTTGCGCTATTTCTGACGTTCGTAGTGACCGAACTCAATGCGCAAACTCCAGAGCGTGATTATCTCGGCGCCGGAGAGTTGAGCGTGATCGGAGGCGGTTCACTGGGTATGGCCCTGATCGGACTGTCGGTCAAATCTTCAAATCGAACCAAAACTCCAAACTGGACCCGGCCTCTTCCCTTCGAGGGTCGCCTCGTCTCTTTCTTTGGTGGAGATTGTCACTTGAATAAGACCAACTTCCTGGATAATAGAAGCGGCTCGATCGCGACTCCTTTAGCGGCGTTTACCGTTTTGACGATAGCAAATTTTAACTGGCCTCAAGAACAGCCGTGGCAGAATGCCACTCAAGACGGATATATCTTTGTCAGCGGTCTGGCGGCGACAAAAGGTGTTACGGATCTTGCAAAAGGAATTTTCGCCCGCCAGCGTCCACTGCCCTGTCTTGAGCCAGGAATTGCGTTCCAAAGAGAGAACATTAATCATAATT
Organism: Candidatus Zixiibacteriota bacterium; assembly: GCA_022563625.1. GTDB lineage: Bacteria > Zixibacteria > MSB-5A5 > GN15 > JACZUZ01 > JADFNA01. The sequence continues at coordinate 2,776 of JADFNA010000063.1, read as the reverse complement.
ACGACAATCAGTCATTCTTCTCAGGTCACGCTTCAAGCGCTTTCTTTTCTGCTGTTTTTCTCAATGCGCGGCTCCGTTCAATCATGCGCCAGCGTATGTCCGGCTCTCAGTATGACGGTTGGAAATGGGCTCCTCCGACTGTTATTTTCGGCTGGGCGACATTTGTCGGCTGGTCGCGAATACACGCCTACAAACATTTTCCCAGTGATGTCCTGATCGGGGCGTTGGCGGGAACGCTTATGGGTGAACTGTTCTACTCATTCGCGGACAACGACTCTTCAACATCCAGCGAACCCAACAGAGCGCCAACTTTCATTCGCTTCAGTTTTGCGTTCTAGATTGTGTCAGTTCAGCCTAAAGTGGACAGGAGGTTCTTTGAGTTAAGTCATGGTTTAGTATAATTGGCTTTATAGAAAGGATGTGTGTATGAAAGCCAGTTGAGAAAGCGCGCCTTGACACCCAATTTATGATAGTAGAACTATTTTTGCAAGAGTGGCATAATCGGGGACAGGTCGGAACATATGCCTAGAGTATAAGGAATATTAGAAACTGCCCTTTACGCTGTTGACTTAACTCAACTTTCTCTATAACCGTTAGCATGAGTGTACTATGAACGCAAAAGAAGCAGCAGTCCAATCACTGGCGATCGTCGACGATGAAGAAATGACTATTAATAGTCTGGGCGCGTTGCTACGTTTGGAAACCAATTATGAAGTCCGTGGATATACGTCACCAACTAAGGCGCTCGCGGAACTTCGTCAGCGACCGGTCGATTTAGTGATTTCGGATTTCCTGATGCCTGAGCTTAACGGTATTGAATTTCTGCATGAAATTAAGAAACTCTATCCTGATGTGCCAAGGATTCTGTTAACCGGTTACGCCGACAAAGAAAGCGCCATTAAAAGCGTTAATGAACTGGGTATATTCCAATATGTAGAGAAACCCTGGGACAACGCAACTTTGCTGCTGGTTATTAGAAACGGTTTGAATCACCGCTCGTTAACCCGAGAATTGAGAGTCAAATTGAAAGAACTTGATAATGTTCTTGCACAGAGCAATTCTCTTGAACTTGATAATACCGCATATCAGGAGGAGCTTCACCTTGCTCGTCAGGCGCAACTTGAAATGTTGCCGGGTTGCTGTCCGACGATACCCAATGTAAGTATTTCTGCCCGATACTTGCCGGCGAGGGAGGTGGGGGGGGACTACTATGATGTCGCCCGGTCGGCTGACGGCAGGTCAGTGATTATGGTTGCTGATGTTTCCGGACATGGTATTCAGGCGGCGTTGGGCACGATGATGCTCAAGGGTCTGTTTCATGAGGTCACTCCACAATGTGATTCACCCGCTGGTTTGTTGAGCGCCCTTAATGACCGACTTGTACAATACCTTCCGACCATGATGTATGTCACAGCCACAGTTTGTTTTGTTAACGTTGACGCGACAGTGGTTCATCTGGCTAATGCCGGCGGGTCTTATCCGATATTCATTGACAGAAACAATTGTATAGAGCGTGTGATGCTCAATGGTATGCCTCTCGGATTATTCGGGTCTGGTACATTCAAGATTGACCCAACAAGAGAACATTTCTTGAAGGATGACATGACGATGCTTTTGCACACCGACGGACTGCTGGATTTGGAAAACGAATTAGGCGCACGACTCGAGTGGTCCGGTCTGTGTCAGGCGCTAAAGGAAGCGCCTCGACAATCGCCACATAGCCTTCTGGATGCCCTTGAGGAAAAACTCACAGCGTTTCGCGGTAGCGCCACCCAGCCGGATGACATTAACATAGTAGCTATGCACAAGGGCGAACCGTCACCAAAAGAGGGAGCGTAAGATTGACGACCCCGCCCCCTAATATCTTGCACAGTCAGACGAATCGCCCTGGCTCTCTCTCATCAACCCCGCCCCTTTGCTCTAAGTCGGGTGTGGGGGTCTGGCTGGGAAAGCATGCTTCTGGGTCCCTGAGCCTCGCGTAACTTCAGCAATCACGCCTGCTCCTGTCAGTTTGTGACTATTCTGTGTCCATCGCTTGCCAAATCAGACCAAAGAAGACAAAACGACTAACTGACAGTATATCGTTAGACAAAGTGGACATATCGTCCGTAGAAGTCAAATCATAGATTTCTGATTTACAACGGTTCTACAGTACGTGTTTCTCTTTCTCTTGATCGTCAATGTCTTGGTAAGGTCCCCCGATTCAACTATAGGCTGTGATGCGCATGAATATCTTTCATGGCCATTTTCCTGCCCCCCAGATTCTGATCCAGTGTGAAAGTTAGTAACTCAGCTGGCTGAAGGAGGAGGACAGATATGAGTAGAAAGGGGTACCCAGCGGAGGCGATCATCGCCAAACTTCGCGAAGCCGAGGTCGAACAGGCAAGGGAGACCGTCCGTTTTCGATGGCTGAGGGAAGATTTGGGGTATGGAGAAGATACACTTATTGCGGACCCCCCGCGACTCTCTTTCTAACCTCCTTCTAACCGCAAACTTCGCTCAACTCCACGGAACTCACGCCAACTTCAAGGAACTTCAACTTACTAACACAATTAAGTTCAATCAATTACACGTATTTCCTTATATTACAGTGAGATACAGAAAACTCCAGGGTTCGAATCCATGCCTCTCCGCCGATTGAAGCTGTAAGCCCATCTAGGGCGTTTGTGCCTATTCTGTGCCCATTGGTGTACAAAACACACAGATACAGGATAAACTAGACTGAACTAGGTGGAATGCTCAAGTCGTTGGCTTACTTGGTGTTGGTGCGTAATTT
>JADFNA010000062.1 GCA_022563625.1 Candidatus Zixiibacteriota bacterium | reverse complement strand
AAAAAGCAGCATAATTAATGTGTGGTCTATGTGAAAGTGGATGACCTGAAGGAATATCTCGACAAAGCCGAGAAACTGGGCGGTAAGACGATGATTCCGCCCACTCCGGTTCCCGGGATGGGCAATTTCGCCTGGCTGAATGACCCGGAGGGGAATATCGTCGGTCTCTGGAAAGCTGACTCGACCGCGGCGTAACGTCAGTATCACATTCGTTCAGAGTTTTTCTTGCCGGTTAACATCTTGTTGACCGGCGTCTTTTTTTGTGCCACTTTAAGAGCATGACACGCGAACGAGCCATAATCAGTGAGCAAACTGCCGCTGATGAAGACCTGGTCAACTATGCGCTGAGGCCGATTCATCTCCCGGATTATATCGGCCAGTTAGAGTTACGCAGAAAACTTGAAGTCACCCTTGAGGCCGCCAAAAAGCGCGGTGAACCCTGCGAGCATGTCCTGCTGTATGGCCCGCCGGGGCTGGGCAAGACTACGCTGGCGCATATTATCGCCAACGAAATGGGCGCCAAACTTGTCGCCACCTCAGGTCCGGCCCTGACCCGCACCGGGGATATGATGGGGATTTTGACAAATCTCAATCAGGGTGATGTGCTATTTATTGACGAGATTCACCGGCTTAATCCTACAATCGAGGAGTTCATTTACCCGGCGATTGAGAGCTTCAAGGTGGACTTTGTGGTGGACAAAGGCGCGTTCGCCAAGGTCATCAATGTGCCGCTGAAACAGTTTACGCTGGTCGGCGCCACCACCCGGGCCGGGCTGCTTTCGGCGCCACTCAGGGACAGGTTTGGCCTGTTCTATCATCTCGATTTTTACCCGCCCGAGGAACTGGCGCAAATCGTTATGCGGTCGGCGGGATTGCTGGACACCAAAATTGACTCAGAATCGGCGCTGACTATCGCACGCCGCAGCCGAGGTACGCCGCGTATCGCCAACAGACTCTTGCGCCGAGTGCGTGATTTCGCCTCCGTTAAATCCGACGGGTCAGTCAACCCGGAACTGGCCGCCCGGGCCCTTGATCAGCAGGGCATCGACTCAACAGGGCTGGACTCGCTTGACCGCAGATTGCTGGAAGTGACGCTTGATTATTATCAGGGGGGACCGGTCGGTATTGAGGCTCTGGCCGCCACGCTGTCCGAAGAAGTGGATACGCTGGTGGACATGGTTGAGCCTTACTTACTGAAAATCGGTTTTGTCCAGCGCACGCCGCGCGGCAGGATGGTGACTGAGTTAGCCTGTCGGCATCTTGGTCGAACTCTCCCGGCGGCCGTCAGCGCTGTCGGCGCTGTCGGCGCAGCCGATGACGCTCAGGAATCTCTGTTCTGAGCGCGACCAGATTTTGTTTCATTCTTGCATCCTCACCGTCAAACCGACAGAAATTGAGAACTTCGGAACGCCCGGGGTTGTTGGACTTCTATGGAGGATATCAGTACTCTGATAATTGAGACGTAACGGACCGAAAAACTCTGAGGTATTATGCGAAAAGACATTGGGCGCAGAAACTTATTCCAGCTTGCTTTCATTCACAAGCCCCGCTATGTGGCTTTAGTCATTGCCGCAGGTTCTCCGTTTCTTTTCGGCGGCTCCTGCGGAGAAGAAATTACCACCGAACCGACGGTAGTTGTGACATGGCAGAGAACATTTGGCGGCGGCCTTGAAGATCGCGGCGAGGCAGTTGCAAGGGTTAACGGCGGTTACGCCGCCGCCGGCTGGAGCATTTCATTCGGACCCGGCGCCGCTGATTTTTACCTGGTCAAAGTGAATGACTCAGGCCGAGCGCTCTGGCAGGAACAATACGGCGGGGCAGCCGATGATCTCAGCCGCGCGCTTGTTGTGGCCGATGACGGCGGACTGGTCATGGCCGGGGTAACCTCGAGTTTCGGCGCCGGCGGGACAGATATGTATCTGGTCAAGGCGGACGCCAACGGCCAATTCCTGTGGGACACAACATTTGGCGGCGCTTTTGATGAAGAGGCCTTTGCAATTCTGAAGACAAGTGACGGCGGGTTCTTGATTACAGGGTCTAGTGTCACGATAGGAGGCGGAGCGCTCAAGGCTGGCTATGTGGTCAAGACTGACGCCAATGGTAGTTTTCAATGGGACACCGGTGGGCAGCTAACGATTTTTGCCAATGAGATTATTGGGTACGATGCGATTGAAACTCCAGATGGCGGATATTTGATTGTTGGAGAGACAATCCCCCAAGCTCCTAACTGGTCGCAGGTGTATCTGGCCAAATTGGATTCAAGCGGAACATTGCTCTGGCAAACCTCGCATGGGGGACAGGTTGACGATCGTGGAAAAAGTGTCGTTGTGGCGCCCGATGGAGATTTTGTAATTGTTGGTTCAACCACCTCCTTTGGCGCTGTCGGTTGGGATATTTACGCCATGCGTGTGAGCGCTTCCGGTGATACGGTCAGATGGCAGAAAAATTATGGCGGCTCGATGGACGACCATGGCGAAAGAGGTATCGCGACATCGGACGGCGGCTTTGTGATAATCGGAACAAAAGATTTTGGCTCTGGAGCAGTGGAACCCGGTCAACCCGAGCCGACCGGCCGGCAAATGTATCTGATGAAAATAGACGGGTCAGGCGCCATGCTGTGGGACCGGACCTACGGCGGTTTGGAGTTTGAAAGCGGCCGCCAGGCGCTGATCGCCGCTGACGGCGGTTATGTTTTGATTGGCGTGACCATGAGCGCCGGCGCCGGCCGACAGGATATGTTTTTGCTCAAGACTAATTCGGACGGTGGCATTTAGCCTCACTGCGCCCGGTAGCGCCGTTTCCAGTTACATGGACATTTCCCTTTTCGACTATCATCTGCCGCCTGAGCTGATCGCCCAGCGTCCGGCTGAGAACCGATCTGATTCGCGTTTGATGACTATCAATCGCCGGAGCGGCGTGACGGAGCACAAACGATTCACAGACTTCCCGTCTTGTTTGCAGTCGGGTGACTGCCTGGTAATCAACAACACCCGTGTGTTCCCCGCCAGGCTCCTGGGAGGCAAGCGCGAAAGTGGCGGCGCCGTTGAAATTTTTCTTATCCGACAGATCACACCCGAAAGCCCCCGCTGGCTGGCGCTGGCGCGCCCCAGCGCCAGGCTTAAAGAAGGCGAAAACATTTCATTTGGCCCAACTGGTGAGGATAGAATCACGCTTGATTGGCATTCTGGCCAAGGAGTCTGGGAAATCAGTTTCACCTGCGATGATGCGATGCGCGGGCTAATCAAGACCTACGGAGCAGCTCCACTGCCCTCATATATTCAACGCCAAGCGGACGATTCTGACTCAGAGCGTTATCAGACTGTCTATGCGGACCCCGCTCAGCAAGGCGCTGTCGCTGCCCCGACTGCTGGTTTGCATTTCACACATGAGCTGCTTGAAACAATCCGGCTCAAGGGCGTGCAGATAGTTCCGCTGACTCTGCATGTTGGACCCGGAACATTCAAGCCGGTTTTGGCGTCTGATACGGACGATCATGTTGTCGATCCGGAATGGGCCGAGTTGACGTCCGAAACAGCCTCAGCTATCAACAAAACCCGACGCAGCGGGGGCGCGATTGTCGCCGTTGGAACGACAGCAACCCGGGTCTTGGAATTCGCCGCTCGGCGAAGTGCGGATGACGGCGCCAATGATGGTGAATGTGTGGCGCCTTTTTCCGGTATGGTGGACCTGTATATTCAGCCGGGATTTGAATTCAAAGTAGTGGACGAGCTGCTGACGAACTCCCATCTGCCAAAATCGTCGCTTTTGCTTCTGGTTTCAGCATTCGCAGGGCGCGAGTTAATACTCAAACGCTATCAGCAGGCCGCAGACGAGAAATACCGGTTTTACAGTTATGGGGATTGCATGTTTATCCACCGGCGCGACACCTAACGGCCCCCAAAGACCAATGGTTCGATTATATCAACAGGCCCTTAACGGCCAGTTTGACGAACGACCGCTTTCTATGACATATTAAGGGGTGATGGCCCAGACTCCTGCAACATACGCTATTATCCTGGCAGCCGGGGCAAGCGCCCGCTTTGGCGGAAACGAGCCTAAACAGTTTCTGCCGCTGGCCGGGCGCCCGCTTGTGGCGCATGCCATACAGGCTTTTGAAGATGCGCCTTCAATCAGGGAGATCGTATTGGTAGTCCCCGCCGCAAGTCGGGCGAGCGCAACCGACAACATTCTGCTTGAATATCAATTTGAGAAAGTATCGCGGGTTGTTTCCGGAGGCGCGACACGCGCAGAATCTACAAGAAACGGGCTTGAGTCTGTGCCGGCCAAAGCGGAATTGATAGCGGTCCATGACGGCGCCCGGCCTACGGTTTCTCCGTCAGACATTGAACGTGTCATTCAAGCGGCTGCAAGAGACGGCGCGGCGATACTAGCGGAGCCGATCAATGACACACTCAAACGTGTGTCCGACAACTGTGTTGTTGAAACGGTTGATCGCAACGGACTGTATGCGGCCCAGACACCACAGGTATTCCGGGCTGAACTAATTCGCCGCGCACACGATTTAGGGCGTTCGTCTGTGACTGATGACGCGCAGGCTGTTGAAGCTCTCGGAGTTCAAGTGACTGTCGTGGAAGCCAATTATGCGAATATCAAAGTTACACGGCCGGAAGACTTTGCGCTGGCCGAAAGTATTTTAATCAGTCGAAAGGAGAGGGTATGAGTGTTCCATTCCGTATCGGCCTGGGGTTCGACATTCACCCCTTTGACAAAACACGTCCGCTTGTGCTGGGGGGTGTAAAAATCCGGGACCGTGGCGGGCTGGCCGGACATAGCGACGCCGACGCAGTTATGCATGCGATCACCGATGCGCTGTTGGGCGCCACAGGCGGGCCGGACATCGGAGAAATTTTCCCTGACACGGATGACACGTACAAGGATGCCGATTCGGGCGGCCTGCTCAAAAAAGTTTGGGAAGACGTTGCCAAACAGGGCTGGGAGATCGGAAACATTGATGTTGTCGTCATCGCCGAAAGCCCAAAGCTGGCGCCGTTCAAAAAGCAGATGTCGGAGGGAATCGCAAAGACGTTGAATATTGACGCCTCACAGGTCAATATCAAAGCGACGACTTCCGAGGGCATGGGATTTATCGGCCGCGGTGAAGGGATCGGCGTAATTGCAAATGCGCTGCTGGTGGCTGTTGGGGAGAAGCGCGCCTGATGGATCTCGGGGCGCTCGGCGACACAGTCGGCAAGCTGGTTGACTGGGCGCTGAGCTATGGGACCGGCTGGATTTATGTGGGAATTGTTCTGGCGTCATTTGTCGAGAATCTTTTCCCTCCCTTTCCCGGCGACATGGTGACTGTCGCCGGGGCGGCCCTGGCCACGACCGGCGAGATTTCTATTTCCCTGGTTTTTGCCGCAGCCTATCTGGGCGGTATCTGTTCCACCATGCTCATCTATTGGTTTGGCAGGCGTCACGGTTACAGTTATTTCCGCGAGAAAAACTTCCGTTATTTTCCGGGCAAGAAACTTGATGAGTTCCGCGACTGGTTGGACAGGCGCGGTGTCTGGCTGATCACCGGCAGCCGTTTCATTGTTGGTTTCCGCACACTGGTGGCGTTGTCCGCCGGAATCGGGCGCTGGCCGGCGGGGCAAATGGTTTTCTTCAGCTCGCTTTCATTCTGGCTGTTTAACGCGTTTCTGATGGGACTGACCTATTTGCTGGTTGATAATCTGGGACTGCTGATCAAGTATTTGAAAGTGTCACAAGTGTATATTTTTGCTGCGGCCGCGTTGCTGCTGGGCTGGCTGGTCTATCGTTTTGTTAAATCACACAGACAAGGCGCATAGAATCAAAGACAGCATGAATGACTTCAAGGAACTGAGCATCATTGTCCTGTGCGGCGGGCTGTCCGAAGAGCGCGAAGTGTCGCTGGACAGCGGCCGGGCCGTGTATACCGGATTGAAAAGACTGGGACATCAGGCGCTAGCGCTTGACTTCGCAAATCTTTCAGTTCTGGCGAATGACAGGCATGATTTTTCCGCCAACATTCCCGCACCCGATCCTGTGTCCGAAGACCGCGCGGCAGACAGGCTGAGCGCTTATGATTTCTCGGAAATTGATCTGGTGTTTATTACACTGCACGGCGGAGCCGGTGAGGACGGAAGAGTTCAGACCGCACTGCGCAAGGCAGGTGTGCGCTATACCGGATCAGATCCCGGCGCATCTGCTCTGGCGATAGACAAACCCGAGAGCAAACAACGGGCGCGCGCTCTGGGAATTTCCACAGAAGACTGGTTTGAATTCAATACCGATCAAGACACACAAGAACAGGTCAGCGAGCGAATCAACGCCGAGTTCGGTTATCCGCTCATAATCAAACCGGCGAGGGGCGGTTCTACAGTAGGACTGACGCTTCTCAAGCAAGCCGGAGAAATCAGCGCCGCGTTTGAAGCGCTGCGCGAAGTCAGTCCGCAGGGCATGGCCGAGCGTTATCTTTCCGGACGCGAGATGACCGTGACCGTGTTTGATGATCGGGTATGGCCGGTAGTGGAGGTGGCGCCCAAAGCCGAGCTGTATGACTACAAATCAAAATACACCGCAGGCCAAACAGATTATTTTTGCCCGGCGGACATACCTGGGAAAACAGCCAAGAAAACGCAAGAGTCTGCCAGCGCTATCTATACTGACCTCGCCTGCCGTGGACTCGCGCGGGTAGATTTCATTCTCGATGATTCCGGTCAAAGCTGGTTTTTGGAACTTAACAGCATTCCTGGCATGACTGGCGTTTCGCTAGCGCCGCTCTCGGCCAAAGCGGCCGGAATCTCTTTCGATAAATTGTTGCAAATGATGGTCGACTCCGCGCTGGGAAATTAGCGCCCTGAAGCGAAATCATATATACTCTTGTCCTTCACCGCCACGACATGGCGCCAGGACATGGCACAAGAGAACAAGAAGAGCGGGAGCTGATGAATAAATGAAAAAGTTAGACACAACAGAAAAATTACTGCGGGACCTGACCGAGGCCAACGGCGTGTCAGGATTCGAGGACGGGCCGCGCCAGGTTATGAAGCGCTATATCAAGCCGCATTGCGATTTAGTGGAATTCGACCGGCTCGGATCGCTCATCGCACGAAAACGCGGGACAGCGGATGAACCGCGGGTGTTGATTGCCGGACATCTCGATGAGATCGGTTTTATGGTCAAAGAGGTCACCAAAGACGGCTTCATCAAGTTCCTGCCCCTGGGCGGCTGGTGGGGCCATGTGGCGCTGGGCCAGCGAATGCGGATTATTACATCCAGAGGAATAATCATCGGCGTAGTCGGTTCGCGTCCGCCTCATATTCTCGAACCGAAAGAGCGCGAGAAAGTGCTGCAGATCAAGGACATGTTTATTGATGTCGGCGCGCAGGAAAAGTTTAATGTCGAGCGCAAACTCGGTGTGCGTGTCGGCGATCCGATTGTGCCTGATTCGGAGTTCACGGTGATGGGCAATCCGGGACTGTATATGGCCAAAGCGTTTGACAACCGCGCATCATGCGCTATTGTCGTCGATGTCCTGCGCAAACTGAAAAACTTCCGGCATCCGAACACCATCTTCGGCGCCGGATGTGTGCAGGAGGAAGTCGGCCTGCGCGGGGCGCAGACAGTCGCCAATCAGGTTGCTCCGGATGTGGCGATTATTTGCGATGTCGGGATTGCGCAGGACGTTCCCCCGGGAGGCTATGCGGCGCCTGAAAAACTCGGCGGCGGCCCGGCGGTGCTGGTGTATGATGCGTCGATGATACCGAATATCAAACTGCGCGATTTGGTGATCAAAACCGCACAGCGCAAAAACATTCCGTATCATTTGACAGCAATGGAGCGTGGCGGAACTGACGGAGGCCGGGTGCATATCAGTAATACCGGTGTGCCGTCAATCGTGA